>JANNBG010000602.1:0-4518 GCA_031385205.1 Rhodobacterales bacterium | reverse complement strand
TGGAAGGATTTGACGGCCCCCAGGCCAGTGGTGCGGACAGGCATACCTGCGACGGGGGTCTAGGCCATGGTCTTGCGTGCAGAGGACGAGGCGAGCCTGCACGCAGCACTTGGGCATGCAATTGCCTATCGCCGCACGGTGCAGGCGCGCCCGGTGAACCCGCAGATTGATGCGGGTGAGGCGGCACGGCGGTTGGGTGGGGGGCTGAATGACGGTGCGCGCGACCCGGTGGCGGTGATCGACGACATGGTGGCACAGGCGGATGCGGGGTTGTTGCAGATCACCTCACCCGGGTTTTTTGCCTATGTGGCGGGGGCGTCGCATCCGGTGGGGGTGGCGGCGGATATTCTGGTAGCGGCCTGGGGGCAGAATGCGGCCTATGCGGCGACCACGCCGGGGGTTGCGGCGATGGAAAACGCGGTTTGTCAGTGGGTCATCGATTTGATCGGTCTGCCGGACAGTTGCGGCGCGGGCATCGTGACGGGGGCGACGCTGGCCAATACGGCGGGCGTGATGGCGGCGCGCAATGCGCTGCTGCGGCGGGCGAATTGGGATGTTGAGGCGCGCGGTCTGTTTGGCGCGCCGGAGATTCAGGTGGTGATCGGGGCCGAGGCGCATTCGGCGACGGCGGCGGCCTTGCGCTATGCGGGCTTTGGGGCGGAGCGGGTGCACCGCATTCCGGCCGACGAGCAGGGGCGGATGCGGGTGGATGCGTTTGCTGAGGTGATGGCGGGGCTGACGGGGCCGATTTTGGTGATCCTGCAGGCGGGACATGTGAATTCTGGTGCGTTCGATGCGTTTGCAGAGCTGATGCCGATTGCGCGGGCGAAAAATGCATGGGTGCATGTGGACGGGGCTTTCGGGTTGTGGGTGCATGCGGTGCCCGCATTGGCGGGGCGGTTGGCGGGGGTGGCGGATGCGGATAGCTGGGCTGTCGATCTGCACAAATGGCTGAACGCGCCCTATGATGCGGGCATGGTGATTTGCCGCGACCGGGGGGCGCTCGTACGTGCGATGTCGGCGCATGGGGCGTATCTGCCGGAGCACGGGGCAGAGTGGGATCCGGCAGATTGCGTACCGGAACTGTCACGCCGGGCGCGGGGTGTGCCGAGTTATGCGATTTTGCGGACGCTGGGGCGGGACGGCGTGCGCGCGATGGTGGCGCGGCATTGCGGGTTGGCGGCGATGGTGGGCTCTGCGCTGCGGCAGGTGGAGGGGATTACGGTGATGAGCGAATCTGTCAGCAATCAGGTGGCGTTCCGTTGCGGTGAGGGCGCGGCGGGCGACGCTGCGACGGATGCGGTGCTGGCGCGGGTACAGGCGATGGGCAGGGTCTATCCGTCGCATGGGGTATGGCGGGGGCGGCACATCATCCGGGTATCGGTCTGCGCCTATGGGACGGGGGAGGCGGAGATCGGGATGCTGATGGCGGATGTGACGGCAGCTTGGGCGGAGGTGCGGGGGGATGGTCATGGGGGGTAAGGTTTGGGTGGTGGCAATCGGGGCGGTGATTGTGTGGACGGGCGGTAGTGCGGACGGGCGTTCCGTCGACGGGGGTGCAGGAGCTTGAACAATCCAGCCAGCCTTGCTTCGGCGGTGATCGAGGCAAAGGATATGAACCTTGTTTTCCAGACTGCGGATGGGCCTGTACATGCGTTGCAGGATATCAATCTGGCCATCAACCGTGGGGCGTTTGTGAGCTTTATCGGGCCGTCGGGCTGCGGGAAGACGACGTTTCTGCGCTGCGTGGCGGCGTTGGAGACGGCGACAGGGGGCACACTGACGGTGAACGGGATGATACCATACGCGGCGTGGCGGGCGCGGGTGCCGATGGGGCGATATGGAAGGGTGGTCAAAGACGATTGCGTTTCTGGAAAGCGAGGGGCGCGGGATAGATCACGGGACAGACGCTGCGCATGGGGGATCACGCGGTGGGTTTGAAACGGCGGAAGACTGAACCGGGGCGGAGCCACCGCAGACGCGTAGGGCAATCCTTTGGGAGCAGATGGGCGATGGGCCCAGGTGTGGGGCGGCATCACAAGGGTGTTGCAATGCCGCCTGACGTCAGAGGTTACTTGTCTTCTGCATCGTCTTGTTTGGCCGTGTCGGCATCGTCGGCATCGTCTTCGTCTTCGTCGTCGTTGTCTTCGTCTTCGTCGTCATCATTTTCGGCAGTGTCATCTTCAGCCGTTTTGGCGTCATCCGGTGTCTCGGCAGTCATCTCAACGGCGGCGTCACTGGCGATTTGGTCTTCCGGCAGGTCTGCCAGAGTGTCGGCTGCAGTGGTCAGGTCATCGGCAACATGGTCTTCTGGCAGCATCGGGAGTCTCCTATGAGAGGTGAGTGGTCGGATAACGCGGGTGCGACCCCGAGTCGGAGAAAAGATATGCAGCGCAGGAGACGGGACGGTGACTGTTTGACGACAGTGCTGTTTTGCGAAAGGGACAGTGAGAGTTGAAAGACATGAACGGGCCATCAGCGGCGATCATCGAGGCAAAGGGGCTGAACCTGACCTTTGCGACGGGTGATGGGCCGGTACATGCGTTGCAGGACATTAACCTGACGATTGGTCGGGGAGAGTTTGTGAGCTTTATCGGGCCGTCGGGCTGCGGGAAGACGACGTTTCTGCGCTGCGTGGCGGCGTTGGAGACGGCGACGGGGGGCACACTGACGGTGAACGGGATGATGCCGGACGCGGCGCGGCGGGCGCGGGCTTATGGCTATGTGTTTCAGGCGGCGGGGCTGTATCCGTGGCGCACGATTGCGGGGAATGTGCGGCTGCCGTTGGAGATCATGGGGTTTTCCCGCGCGGATATGGATGTGCGGGTGGAGCGGGTGTTGGACCTTGTGGAGTTATCGGGGTTTGGTAAAAAATTCCCGTGGCAGTTGTCGGGGGGGATGCAGCAAAGGGCCTCTATCGCGCGGGCGCTGGCGTTTGATGCGGATATCCTGCTGATGGACGAGCCGTTCGGGGCACTGGACGAGATTGTGCGGGACAGGCTGAACGAGGAATTGCTGAAGCTGTGGGGGCGGACGGGCAAGACGATTGGCTTTGTGACGCATTCGATACCGGAGGCGGTGTATTTATCCACAAAGATTGTGGTGATGAGTCCCCGGCCGGGGCGGATTACGGATGTGATTGAAAGCACATTGCCGAAGGAACGGCCATTGGACATCCGCGAGACGCCGGAATTCATGGCGATTGCGCATCGGGTGCGGGAAGGCCTGCGGGCGGGGCATGGCGATGGGGTTTAGGGTGCGACGGCCTCTCCCCCGGCCCCTCTCCCATGGGGAGAGGGGAGCAGTGGCGGGTTGTGCGCAGGCGGTTTCGGTAGGGCACTATTCCCCTCTCCGCTGCGGAGAGGGGTTAGGGGAGAGGGTCTGCATCAGATGACAGGCACGACATTGATCTGGCTGGGCGGGGCGATGGTGGTGTTCCTTGCGGCGTCATCGGCCTTGCGCGCCTATGTGGGACAGGGGCAGGTGACCTGGGTGGTGTTTGCGTTGTGCCTGTATTGCGTGGGCAACCTGATGATGGTGCGCATCATGCGGGATAGTGGGATGGCGGTGGCGGTATCGGTGTCGGCGGTATTGCAGTTGATTTTGGCGACGCTGGTGGCGGTGGTGGTGTTTGCGGAGCGCCCGACGGGGGTGCAATGGGCGGGCATTGCGCTGGGCGTGGTGGCGGTGGGGTTGATCGTGTGGCCGCAGGGGGATGCACGGTGAGATTTTTCGCAGGAAAATCGTGGAAGGTGGATCGATTTTTGAGACAAAAATCGGGGGGCTGTCTGCCCCCCATCGCAGCCTGGTGGCTGCGATTCCCCCCGAAGATAGTTGAGAACAGAGGAAGCTGGAAATGAGGAGGATGGGGCCGGTTCTGACTGTGTTGGGGATCATCCTCGTCATCTGGTATGCGGCATCGGTGTGGCTGAACCGGACTTGGGTTTACGATCAGGCGGAGCGGGCAGGGACGGTGGTGACGTTTGCCGAAATGGTGCCGCTGACGATGGTGCAGGACCGCCCGCTGTTGCCGCCGCCGCATCAGGTGGTTGGGCAGTTGTGGGAGGGTGTGGTGGGGCAGGCGGTCACGTCGAAACGGTCATTGGTGTACCATGGGTTCGTGACGCTGCAGGCGACGCTTTGGGGCTTTGCTTTGGGGATTGTTGTGGGCGTGGGGCTGGCGGTTTGCATCGTGCAGTTCCGGGTGGTGGACAAATCGGTGATGCCTTGGGCAGTGATAAGCCAGACGATTCCGATTGTGGCCCTGGCACCGATGATCGTGGTGTTGTCGTCGGCGGCGGGCGTGGAGGCGCGGATGGTGCCGAAGGCGATTATCTCGGCCTATCTGTCATTCTTTCCGGTGTTGGTGAGCATGGTGAAGGGGTTACGCAGCCCGGATGCGATGCAACTGGATTTGTTGCAGACCTACGGGGCGCGTGCGGGACAGGTGTTCTGGAAACTGCGGCTGCCGGCGTCCAGCCCCTATTTCTTTGCAAGCCTGAAGGTGGCGATTGCGGC
>JANNBG010000548.1:0-2163 GCA_031385205.1 Rhodobacterales bacterium | reverse complement strand
GATGGACGGTGACTTTCGAACCAATTTCGTACGCGACCCTGCGGCGCTGAAGCATTTTCCGGCGCTGGTTCTGAATGCCGATTATCGCCCGCTGTCCTATTACCCCCTGTCTTTGTGGCCATGGCAAGAGGCGGTCAAGGCGGCTTACCTCGACCGGGTGACGATTGTGGCCGAATATGACCATGTGGTGCATAGCCAGCGGTCAGAGATTCGCATCCCATCGGTGGTGGTGCTGAAGGATTACGTCAAACCGCAGAAAAAGGTCGCCTTCACCCGATTCAACCTGTTTCTGCGCGATCAGTTCTGCTGCCAATACTGCGGCCACAAGGGCGATCTGACGTTTGACCATGTGCTGCCCCGGTCGCGCGGCGGTGTGACAAGCTGGCAAAACGTGGTGGCCGCCTGTTCGCCCTGCAATCTGCGCAAGGGTGCGCGGACGTTGAAACAAGTTGGGATGAACCTGAACCGCATCCCGCGCCAGCCGTCATCGGAAGAAATGCAGGCACATGGCCGGCGGTTTCCGCCAAACTATCTGCATGGGTCGTGGATGGATTACCTGTATTGGGATGCGGAACTGGACGCGTAAAACCGGTACTGTTGGCTGCCATCGCATGCTAGACTTGTTTGGCCTGCGGCGTTAGAACGCAGCGGTTAGCGCTAACAGCGCGCCCATCAGATCGCAGGGAAAAACCATGGTTTCACGCGTCATTCCGGTCGATCCCTTTGATCTTGTTGTTTTTGGTGGCACGGGTGATCTTGCCAAGCGCAAGATTATTCCGGGCTTGTTCCGGCGTTTCCTTGCAGGCCAGATGCCTGCCGATGCGCGCATCATCGGGGCCGCACGCGCGGAATTGAACGATGACAGTTACCGCATGATGGCAGGCGAGGCGATTGCGGAATTCGTCAGCAAAGACAAGCAGGACGCGGCGCAGATAACGGCCTTCCTTGACCGTTTGCACTATGTGCCGATTGACGCCAAAGGCACCGGCGGCTGGGATACGCTGCGCGGCCTGATGCGCCCGGGCGTGGTGCGGGCGTTCTATTTCAGCGTGGCCCCGGCCTTGTTCGGTGATCTGGCTGAACGCCTGCATGCCAATGAAATCGCCAATGCCGACAGCCGCATCGTGGTGGAAAAGCCGTTCGGGCGTGACCTGGCCACGGCACATGAATTGAACGCGGTGCTGGCAAGCCATTTCGATGAAAGCCAGATTTACCGGATCGACCATTATCTGGGCAAGGAAACCGTACAGAACCTGATGGCGGTACGCTTTGCCAACATCCTGTTCGAGCCGATCTGGAAGGCGCAATACATCGATAACGTGCAGATCACGGTTGGCGAAACGGTGGGTGTGAACGGGCGTGGGGCGTACTACGACAAATCGGGCGCGATGCGCGATATGGTGCAGAACCATATGATGCAGCTGCTATGCCTGATCGCGATGGAACCGCCCTATCATTTCGACCCGAACGCGGTGCGGGATGAAAAGCTGAAAGTGATAAGGGCGCTGGACCCGGTGGGGCCAAAGGACATCGTGCGCGGGCAATATCTGGCTGGTGGTGGTGAAGGCGGCTATGTCGCGCATTCCGAAAATCCGGTCAGCCGGACGGAAAGCTTTATTGCGCTGAAGGTGGGCATTTCGAACTGGCGCTGGAAGGGCACGCCGTTTTACCTGCGCACCGGCAAACGCCTGCGGTCGCGCGCATCGGAAATTGCGATCACCTTCAAGGCCCCGCCGCATTCCATCTTTGATAACCCGCAGGGCATGCATGCCAATGTGCTGGTGATCCGCCTGCAGCCGAATGAAGGCATGACGCTGACGGTGATGATAAAGGAACCGGGTCCGGGGGGGATGCGTTTAACCGAAGTGCCGCTGGACATGAGCTTTGCGACGGCACTGGGCGCGGAAGGGACGGATATTCCTGATGCCTATGAACGGCTGATTATGGATGTGATCCGGGGCAACCAGACCCTGTTCATGCGCGGCGATGAGGTGGAGGCGGCCTGGGCCTGGACCGATCCGATCATTGCGGGATGGGAGGCGCGGGGGGATAAACCGCACGGCTATGACCCGGGCACCAACGGACCGGAGGAATCACTGATGCTGCTGCACCGGGATGGTCGGCGCTGGCGGGATATCCGCGAATGAACTGGGAAGAGTATCC
>JANNBG010000542.1:0-5281 GCA_031385205.1 Rhodobacterales bacterium | reverse complement strand
GCGGCAAGCGCCTTGATGTTCGACACATTGGCCGGGCCTTCCTTACCATCAGGCAGGATGATGTGCTGGCCGCCTAACAGGGGCAGGTTGGCGCGATAGGCACCATCTGGTTCGACGTTATAGGTCATCGGCAAGCCGTGTTTGACGGCCATCTGATAGTCGTCATCGCCATGGCTGGGTGCGGTATGCACAAAGCCTGTGCCGACATCATCGGTGACATGGTCGCCGGGTAGCATGGGAACAGCGTAGTCCCATTCACCCATGCCGCCTTCGATGCCACGGTAAGGGTGGGCGCAGGTGAGGGCGGCAAGTTCGGTGCCGGTGACGGTGGAAAGGCGGCGATACATGGTGGTATCGAGCTTGGCCTGCACCATGACCTGTTCGGCGAGTTTGTCAGCAATCAGCAGGCGCTGGCCGATGGTGGCGGTGCTGTCGGCGGGGCGCCCGGTGACCTCATACAGCCCATAAGACATGTCCTGGCCAAAGCTGATGGCGCGGTTTTGCGGGATGGTCCAGGGGGTGGTGGTCCAGATCACCACATGCGCGCCGATCAGGGGGGCAAGCGTGGCGCGGCGCATTTCGGCTTCGATCTGCGGATCGACACGGGTGCCTGCGATGGGAACCGTGGCGGCGATGACGCGGAATTTGACCCAGACCATGTGGCTGGTGACATCGTGATATTCCACCTCGGCCTCGGCCAGTGCGGTCTTTTCAACGGGGGACCACATGACAGGTTTGCTGCCCTGATAAAGGCTGCCGTTCATGAGGAATGTCATGAATTCGTCGGCGATGACCGCCTCGGCATGGTAGTTCATGGTCAGGTAGGGATCGGCCCAGTTGCCGGTGACGCCAAGGCGTTTGAATTCGGCGCGTTGCACGTCGATCCAGCCGTCGGCGAATTTGCGGCATTCCTGGCGGAAGGCGACGGTATCAACGTCGTCCTTGTTCAGGCCCTTTGCGCGGTATTGTTCTTCGATCTTCCATTCGATGGGCAGGCCGTGGCAGTCCCAGCCGGGCACATAGCGGGCGTCCTTTCCCATCATCTGCTGGGAGCGGACGACCATGTCTTTCAAGACCTTGTTCAGGGCGTGGCCGATATGCAGATGGCCATTGGCATAGGGCGGGCCGTCGTGCAGCACAAAGGGCTGACGATTGGGTTTTTCGCGCAATCGGTCGTAGACGCCGATTTCCTCCCAGCGTTTCAGCCATTCAGGTTCGCGTTGGGGCAGGCCCGCGCGCATGGGAAAGTCTGTTTCGGGCAAGAAAACGGTATCGCGGTAATCGGGAGCATCAGGTTGCACTGTATCGGCACACATGGTGGCGGTTCCTTCGGGAGAAAATGGACGTGGGAAGGATCCCGGCGGCTCTGGGTATCAGAGCGCCGGGCCGCTAATTCGTATGATGCGAGCCGTCCACATGGGGCGCGTTATAGACGCGTCATGGCGGTGGGGCAAGCGGGGCTAGACGCCCTTTGCGGTGGCCTGTCCGGCCCAGCGGTTCAGCCATGCAAGCCCCGCGAGCGACAGACCAAGGGCCGCGAAGCTGAACACACGGGTCAGGCCGGTGAGGCCGGATGCGTCGATCAGAAAGACCTTGGCGATGGTCAGCGCGATGACGCCCATGGCCACGCGGCGCAGCAGGGGGGAGTGTTTGCGCATCGCCTGCATCAGCAGCCCCGCCCCTGCCAGCATGAGGGCGACGGTATAGGAATAGAGCTCGCCCTGTTGCATGCCGGGTGCGCCCAGCCAGTCACCCTGCCACAAACGGCGGATTTCCAGCGTGGTGTAGACCACCAGCAGACCCGCGCCAAAGGCCAGCAGGCCCGCGCGCACACGGGCATCCAGATGCGGCATAAGCCCGCGGCCGAGTAGCAGGAGGATGCCGGGAATGGCATAGGCGAGCCAGAGCGTATCAAACAGCAGCGGGCCACGCACCAGTGCGGCGGTATCGTCGGGGCCATAGCCGAACAGTGGGTTCAAGGGCACAACGGCGATACCCAGCGTGACAGCGGCGATAACGCCTGCGATGGCGGCAAGGCCAAGCCGTACGCGGCGAAAGGCGGCAGTCGCTTGGGCGCGGTACAGTTGGGTCAGCATAAGGATCAACCATGGCAGGGCGGACAGGGTGGTTTGCCAATGGCTGACGGATTGGCCGGATTGCACCTGCGGGATCAGCCAACGGGTGATGAGCACATTGGCAAAGATGGCGATCAGGCCTGCTGCGGCGGATTCGAGCACGGCCATGGGCAGGAACCGCGTGCGCGGGATCACAAGCCAGCGTGCGGTCAGGACGGCGGCAATGCTGCCGGCAAAGGCAAGGATGACCTGCAGGATCGGGCCGTTCAGTGCCCAATCAAGGCCGGGGTCGATGAGCAGGCGGTAGGTCAGCACCGCAGTGCCGATCTGGGTAAACAGGCCCATTTCGCGCAGGTTGAACCTGCGGTCCAATGCGGCGGCGACGACCAGCAACACAGCCAGCGCAAGGGTCAGGGCGGTGGCGGTGGTGACGACGAACAGGGCAAGCGCGGTGAGCGAAAGGGCGGCGAGCGTGGCATGGGCGGTGCGGCGCATATCACCCTGATCTGCCGCGGCAAAGCGGGTGGCCAGGGTGGTGGCAAGAGCGGCGACGGCGATGATGTGGAAGGCCCAAGGATAGGGGCCAAGTTGCCAGCCAGGTTGCGCCAGCAGTTCGAGCGAGGCCACGGCGATGGGGGCGGTCAGCACGGCCATCAGGCCAAACAGTATGTCACGCAAGATGCCTTGCCCGGATTGCAGGGCACGCCAGGCGGCGACGAAACTGACGGCGGTGGCAAGGGCGACGATCAGGGTGATGTTGTCGATGCGCCCCGTGGCAGATTGCATCACGATCCATGCCAGCAACCCCAGCGTGGGCAACAGGGCGAGATCGGTGAGCCCGTCGGCATCTTTGGCCCAGATCAGATAGGCCAGTGCCAAGGCGGTGAACGCTGCAGGCACAAGGACGGGAATGTCCATGGCACCTGTGGCCAGCAGGCCAAGGCTGGACACCAAAGCGGCCCCTGCAGCAAGGCGCACGGGGAAATCGGGCCACAGGCCAGATGATTGGCGCAGCAGGGTTTGCAGGGTGAAGGGGGCAACATGGCGCGGGGTCAGCGACAGTGGCGGCACGACAACGGCCAGAACGGCCAGCACGAGCATGACGGCGATCCAGCCCACCTCGCCCGCACCACCAAAGGACACAAGCAATGACGCGCCATAGCCAAGCGCCAGTGCAAGGACAGACACCCACGCCCAGCGGCGCACAGCATCAATCCCAAGGCCGACAGCGGCGATCAGCGCGAAATAGGCGTAAAGCCAGGGGGCGGCATCCGACCCGCCCGCGACGATAAAGGGCGATGCGGCGGCACCGATCAGGCCAACGGCGGCCAGCAGGGGGCCATAAAACCAGCCGAGTAGAATGGCGAGGGCTGCGGTGAACAGGTGCCCGGCAAAGGCGACTTCGGGCGAGATCAGACCATAAAGATGCCGCGCGGCAAGGATGGCGGCAAAGATCGACACAAGACCCGCACCGGAAAACACGGAGGGCAGATGGATGGTGGAGGTCGGGCCTTCATCACCGCTGCGTCTGCGGATCCATTCACCGGCACCGATCAGGGCGGCACCAAAGACAATGGCGGCAATGACACGGAAGGCGGGCGGTAACAGGCCGCGCTCCATGCCGTATTGCACGAAGAAAATCCCGGCAAGGCCAAGCGACATGGCGGAAACCACGTAAATCCAGTTGCTGCGGCACCAGTTGATCAGATCGGTGATCCGGTCAGGGCGCAGGACAATCGGTTGAATCTCGATGGTGGCGGGTGGGTCTACGGCGATGGGCGGGTCGGTCTTTTCGGTTGCATCAGTCGCTTTGCTGCCAATGGCGACATCCCATGGCAAGGTTTCGGCTGCTGGGGCCACAGGTATTGGTTTTGTCGTCTGTGGCGTGCTGTTTTGCGCAATCAACTGGCTTTCAAGCCAATCGGTGCGGGTGCGCAAGGCAGACACCCGCATGAACAGGATGATGATGCAAACGGGAATGGCCAGAACCAACAGGCCGAGGATGGTGGCGAGCAGAAAAAAGACGTCCAATTGCATTCCACCCCTAAGGCATGCGTGATCGTAGTCTTGCAGTTGCGGATTGCAAAGTGGGGAATTCCTTAAGTCCAATTGACCTTTTCTGCCAAGTGTTGCCAGATTGGACATGGATTTCAGGCAGATTGCGATCATTGGGGCCGGGATTGGCGGGCTGGCGGCGGCGGCGTTGCTGCACCGCGCGGGGCATGCAGTGACGGTATTTGAACGTTTCGCCAGCCCGCGTGCGGTGGGGTCGGGGCTGGTGATCCAACCTGTGGGGCTTGCGGTGCTGGACGCGGTGGGTGCGGGGGATGCAGCACGCAGCCTTGGCGCACGGATTGCGCGAATGGTGGGGCATGACGGGGCGCGGCGGGTGCTTTCGGTCTCATACAGGGCGGGCGCGCCGGGGTTGGCACTGCATCGGGCGAGCCTGTTTGGCGCGCTGTGGGATGTGGTGCAGGGGTTGGGCGTGCCTGTGGTGACGGGCGCGCAGGTGGTGGGGTGCCCGCTGGAGGGGGCGCAAAGGTGGGTTGATCTGGCGGAGGGGCGGCAGGGGCCGTTTGATCTGGTGGTGGATGCGGGCGGGGCAGGATCGGTAATTTCTTCTTTGCAATCAAGGGCGTTGCCGTTTGGGGCGATCTGGGGGCATGTGCCGTGGCCCGAGAGTGTGCCGCAGATGGGCGAGTTGCGGCAGGTGTACCGGGGGGCTGCACGGATGGCGGGGATCTTGCCAATCGGGCAGTTACCGGGGGATGCCAGCCCGCGTGCAGCGGTGTTCTGGTCAATGCCGGTGGCGGAACTGGCGGGGTGGGCGGACCGTGACATTGCGGCATGGAAGGCAGAGGTTGTAGGGCTGTGGCCTGCGATGGCACCGTTTTTACAGGGGATCACGCAGACCGATCAGATGACGGTGGCGCGCTATGCGCATGGCACGATGGCGCGGCCATTCGCGCAGGCGTTGGTGCATATCGGGGATGCGGCGCACCGGGCGAGCCCACAACTGGGGCAGGGGGCGAATATGGCGCTGCTGGATGCCTATGCGCTGGTGCTGGCATTGCAGGGGGATGATGCGCTGGCGGCCTATGCGCGGATGCGGCGCTGGCATGTGCGGGTGTATCAGGGGATGAGTTGGGCGTTCACGCCGATGTATCAGTCGCACAGCCGGGTGTTGCCCGCATTGCGCAACCGGG
>JANNBG010000510.1:0-1762 GCA_031385205.1 Rhodobacterales bacterium | reverse complement strand
GGCGCAACAAAACCGCAGCTGGGAGTTTGATCTGGAGGAAGGCACGCTGGATGCAGGCCGCCTTGCCCGCGTGGTGGCCAACCCCACAACGCCGCTATCCTTCAAACGTGAAAAGGATACGGAATTCCGCGATACCTGCGTGACACTGCTGCTGGATAACTCCGGTTCCATGCGTGGCAGGCCCATTTCGATTGCCGCCATCTGTGCCGATGTGCTGGCGCGCACCTTGGAACGCTGTTCGGTCAAGGTCGAAATCCTGGGCTTTACCACCCGCGCCTGGAAAGGCGGGCAAAGCCGCGAAAAGTGGCTGGCACAGGGCCGCCCGCAAGGGCCGGGCCGCCTGAACGATCTGCGCCACATCATCTATAAAGGCGCCGATGCGCCGTGGCGCCGGGTGCGGCCCAATCTGGGCCTGATGATGAAGGAAGGCTTGCTGAAGGAAAACATCGACGGCGAGGCCTTGGAATGGGCACACCGCAGGGCTGCCAACCGGCCAGAGGCGCGTAAAATTCTGATGGTGATCAGCGATGGTGCCCCGGTGGACGACTCAACTTTGTCCGTCAACCCCGCCAATACGCTGGAAAAACACCTGCGCGATGTGATTGCCATGGTGGAACGCAGGCGCGCAGTGGAACTGATCGCCATTGGCATCGGCCATGATGTGACGCGGTATTACCAAAGGGCGGTGACAATCACGGATGTGGAGCAGTTGGCGGGGGCGATGACGGAACAACTGGCAAGCCTTTTCGAGGCGGCACCAAAACATGGGCGCATCCGGCGGGCGGGGTAGAAAGGACTTTTATTTTCGCCGCCCCTCCCCTATCTTTGATACAGCGAAGGATGCAGCCATGGCCACCAGTCAACATGTGATTCCAAAGGGTCAGAACTGGGCCGTTCGCCGTGCAGGATCGGCACGGTCTTCTGGTGTTTTTGGCACGCAGAGCGAGGCCATTGTTGCAGCACGCCGTATTGCACAAAATCAGGGTGTCGATGTGTTCATCCATGGTGATGACGGGCGCATCCGCACACGCGAGGTTTATGCCAAGCTGCCGTCAAAGGGCTGATTTTGGCATCGTTCGAAAGCAGCGTTTTCATAAACTGCCCTTTTGACGCCCGTTATCGCCCGATTCTGGACGCCATTCTATTCTGCGTTATCTTTGCGGGATTAACACCACGTTTGGCAAGCGAACGCGGTGATGGCGGTGAAAATCGTTTAGATAAAATCTGCGCGCTCATCACGGAAAGCCGCTTTTCGATCCATGATCTGTCCCGCTGCGTTGCGGTCTTGCGCGGCGAAGTCGCGCGATTGAACATGCCGTTCGAACTGGGGGTCGACCACGGATTGCGCATCTGTGGATTGCCCGGCATGGCAAGTAAACGCTTTCTGATTCTGGATGAAAGACCGTTTCGGTTGAAACAGGCCATTTCCGATATCAACGGCTGGGATCCACAGTCGCATGACGGTGATCCTGAACGCGCGATGAAAATCGTGCGCAACTGGCTGCGCCAAGAGGCGCACATCCCCCTTCCGGGCGGTGACATTCTCTATGGCAATTCGCTTATCTTTGAAGCTTGGAAATACCTTGAACCCCATCAGGCCCGCGCCGATGTTGATGCTTACGAACCCTTTGAACTGATAGACGCCATGCAGCGCTGGAACGCCCTTGGGCGGCCCGAAGGCAATGCCTAAACCAAGGTACCCCATGTTCCAAACCTTCGACTCCCCTTCCGACCCCTCCACCGGCCCGGCGCGCCTTGCCGC
>JANNBG010000491.1:0-8122 GCA_031385205.1 Rhodobacterales bacterium | reverse complement strand
AAACAGCCCCAGCGGCACCGCAATCAACATCGCGATCAGCGTGATATACAGCGTGCCCCAAACCAGAGGGATCAGGCCGAAATCGCTGTCACCCCTGAAGTTCGGATCCCAGGTCAAGCCAAAAAAGAAATCGAGGATCGGGTAGGATTGAAAGAAGTGAAAGGTTTCCGTCAGCATCGAAAACACAATGCCCACCGTCGTCAGAATGGCCACCGATGACGCCGCCATCAGCAGGCCCATCACCACACGCTCCACCCGGTTGCGTGCGCGGAAATCCGGCCCGGTCAAACCGTAAGCCACCACAAACCCCGCAACCGCCACCACCAGCGCCGCCAGCGTCACGCCCAAACGCCCCCACGCCGCCATCGCACGATAAGTCTGTGCAGCAACCAGCGTCTCCGGCTTGACCTCGGCCCCCAGTGCCACACCCGCCTCGGCCAGCTTGTCCTGCACGGTTTGCCCAGCAATCACCTTGTCCGTGGCATCTTTTTCGGTCAGCGTCCCTGCAGTGACAGCCGTATCGAGCCCTGCCGCCAACCGCCGTACATCCATCATCTCAAGCGAGGCTTCATCCGCCTGCACATGCGTCAACAATCCACTGACCCGGTTTTGAATGATCAAGGGCTGCACAATCAACCACAGCGCCATCACCGCCAAAGTGGGCACCAGTACCATAATCGCGCCGTGCCAGCCATAAGCCCCCGGCAGCGAATGCAATCGGCGAATATCGCCCTGCACCCCACTGACGGCCTTCGCGCGGCACACCACATAGGCCATCACCGCCAGCGCCAGAACCACAGCCATCAGCATCAAAATCGACATTGCCGCCCCTTATGAAAAAAGGGTGGCGCCCTGCGGCACCACCCCGTTTTATCTTATTGCAGCGGGCCCATCGGCGTTTCGGCCGCAACCATTGCCTGGGTCGCCTTCAACTCCGGGTCCGACACCAGACCGTATTCTGCCAACGGCCCATCCGGCCCCGCCATGTCATCCGACACGAAGAAGGCGATGTATTCCTTCAGGCCCGGGATCACACCCAGATGCGCCTTTTTGACGTAGAAATACAGCGGACGCGACACCGGGTATTCACCCTTGGCAATCGTTTCGGTTGACGGCACCACACCGTTCATCGTGGCCACTTGCAGCTTGTCGGTGTTGTTCTGATAGAATGACAACCCGAACACACCCACCGCTGTCTTGTCAGCCGCAATGCGGGCCAGCGTCTCGGTATAGTCGCCGTCAACGTCCACCGATTTGCCATCAGTGCGCAGCTCGTTGCAGGCCTTTTCCGCCGCCTTGGCCTTTTCCTTGTCATCCGCGCCTTCGGCAGTTGCGAGGAACAGATCATAGGCCCCCGTCGCCTTGCAGCCTTCGACGATCACCTTGGTGTCAAACACTTCGCGCGTGCCGTGCTTTGTGCCCGGAATGAAGGCGAGGATCGCTTGTGCCGGCAGCGTTGCGTCTGCGTCGGCCCATGTCGCCGCCGTGTTATCGACCAGCGCACCATCCTTGGCCACTTTGCCTGCCAGCGCCGCGTATATTGCAGCCGGCGTCATCGCGAACGCAGGCCCTGCCACATCAGACGCGAACACGATGCCGTCATACCCGATACGCACTTCCATGATCTCGTCCACGCCATTGGTCTTGCACAGATCAATATCCGATTGCGAAATGCGGCTGGATGAATTGGCCACGTCAACCGTGTTTTCGCCAACACCTTCGCACAGCTTTTTGCGGCCCGCACCCGAACCACCACCTTCAACCACGGGCGACGGGAAATCGAAGTTTTCGCCAAAGGCTTCGGCCACGATGGTCGCATAAGGCAACACGGTGGACGATCCTGTCACCTGCACCTGATCGCGTGCCATGGCGGCTGTCGCGGAAAGGGCGGTGATCGCAATCAGGCTGGTGGAAAGTTTCATAAGGGACATCGGTTGCTCCTGCATCTGACCCAACTGGGACGGCCCATGTGGCGTCCTTGACCCGGCGTCTAAGGCCAGTACCCCACGCTTTTGCGACAGTTGTGTAACAGGTTTATGACAGAACCTTTGAACGAAATGTCATATTGGCCACCGCCAAAGGAAATTCCCTCAGGATTCCGGCAGGATAACCGTGAAGGTACTGCCTTTACCCACATCGCTTTCAATCCGCAATTTGCCCCGGTGCCGGTTCATAATGTGCTTCACAATCGCCAAACCCAGCCCCGTGCCCCCTTGGGCGCGTGATCTGTGCGAATCCACCCGGTAAAACCGTTCCGTCAGGCGCGGCAGATGCAAAGGGTCTATGCCATCCCCTTGATCCTGCACGGCAATCATCACACAGCCATCCCCCCGCGTCAGGCGAATCGTCACCGCGCGGCCACCGTATTTCACCGCATTCTCGATCAGGTTGTGAAACACCTGCGTCAGCTGGTCCGCATCCCCCGGCACCAGCAGTGGCCCCGGGTCGCCCACCATCTCGATCCGCACACCATCGGCCAATGGCTTGACCGCCGTCACCGTCATCGCCACCAGCCCCCACACATCCACCGCATCCGAGGGCCGCACACGTTCTGACGCCTCGACCCGGCTCAGGTGCAACAGATCGCTGACCAGCCGGTTCATCCGGCCCGCCTCACGCTCCATGATCGTCAAAAACCGCTCTCGCGCCGCCGGATCATCCTTTGCCGCCCCCCGCAGCGTCTCGATGAACCCCAGCAAGGCTGTCAGCGGTGTGCGCAATTCATGGCTGACATTCGCCACGAAATCCCGCCGCATCTGGCCCATCTGTTCCGCATCCGTCACATCCTCGAACACACACAGCGCGCCCACTTGCCCCTCTCCCGCAACGGGCCGCACCGAAACTCTGAACACCGTTTCGGATCCCGGCCCCGTCACCACATAGCGCCCCAGCCCCGCCTCACCCCGCAACAACGCCGCCTCAATCGCCACCGTGACCGAAGGCTGCCGCAGGCTCATCACATAATGCCGCCCCTCCGCCGCCGACCCCAGCAGGGCCCGCGCCCCCGCATTCACCACAACAATCCGCTCGGCCGCGCTGACCATCATGGCCGGCACCGGCAGCGCGTCGATCAGCGAACGGGTCAAGTCTGTTTGCATGGCGCGGAACCTGCCAGCCCCCCAGCGCGATGTCCAGCGCAAGAATGTTGCGCTGCACCTTGTGATAATGGAATAGATATTCTAAATTTTAGCGCGTAGAGGCGCGGAGTTTGTCGTTCATGCCCAACTGTTTCGCAAAACCGCAAGAATCGCGCTTTTTCGCGTGGTTTGGAGCGCAGCATGCATGACGCCAAAATTCTGCTGATTGCGGGGGCCGCGGTAGGGCCCTGGGTTGATGTGCCGGCTGATGCACCCTCTGTCATCGTGACTTATGCCAATCTGACACTGACTCTGCTGAAAAATATCTTGCCGGATGTGATTGTCTTGCCACTGTTCGGCACGGGCTTTGATGCGATGGATGCCATCGCCCGGCTGTCCGGCATGGGGTATGCGGGGCGCATAATCGTGACCGGCCCCGCCTTGCCGCGCCCCACCCTGATTGCGCGGGAACTGACATCAATGGCATCCGGCATGACAATCACGCTGATCGGCCCGCAGGTGAACGGTCAGGTGGGTTTGCCACCCGACATGGCGCCGGAATCGCGCTGATAGATCCAGTCATGGTCCGGGTCGTTCTGAAACCGCCAGGCACGGCGCGGGCCTGCCATGACGTTCAGGTAATAGAGATCATAGCCATAGGGCGCGCTGACCGGATGATGCCCGCGCGGCACCAGCGTCACATCGTGATCCTTGACCACCATCGCCTCGTCCAGTGACCCGTCCTCGGTATAGACCCGGTGGATGGCAAAGCCCTGTGCAGGGTTCAGGCGGTGGTAATAGCTTTCCTCCAGATAGGTCATGCGCGGATAGTCA
The DNA here is from genome assembly GCA_031385205.1 of Rhodobacterales bacterium. GTDB lineage: Bacteria > Pseudomonadota > Alphaproteobacteria > Rhodobacterales > Rhodobacteraceae > JAAFHS01. The sequence continues at coordinate 4,211 of JANNBG010000491.1, read as the reverse complement.
TCCTCGTCATGCCGGTGGCTGGGGTAACTGGACCAGTTGCCCGCAGGGGTGAACACTTCCGTCACCAGCAAACTGCCCGCCACATCCCGGCCTTCCATTGCGATGTTGTTGATGAACCGCGTATTTGCGCCCGTGCCGCGTGGTGTCAGCGTAATGCCATCCGGCCCCAACCGCGCCGCAGGATAGGCGCCCTTGCCCGGTGCCGCGCACACGGCCAGCACCATGGGCGTCACGGCCGTGACATGCCAGTCCTGCCCCGGTGGCACATACAGACAATGTGGTGATGTGCGCTCGAACACGCTCATCCGGTTCCCCATCACCCCCCAATCCTGCCCTGCCGCCATGACACTTGCATGTCCTTCCACCAGCACCAGAATAACCTCGCGGTTCCCCGTCACCTCGGCTGCCGTTTCACCCGCTGCCAACCGATACAGCCCAAACCCCACATAGCCCCAGCCCGCGTCCGCAGGCGTGATGTCATGCACATGGCCCGTAACACCCTTTGGTTTGCGCAAAAGATCGGTCATCCGATGGCCCCCTTAGACAGAATGGTCGATCAAAAGGCCCGATTCCTTGCAGATCTTCACGACGTGATCATACCCCATCTTGGAATAGTCATAGGGCGGTGCTGTGGCCGGGTCTTGTTCCGCCTCCACCACGATCCAACCTTTGTAATCCATCGACTTAAGTTTGTCCGTCACCGCCTGAAAATCAATGCAGCCGTCCCCCGGCACCGTGAACGCGCCTGCGATCACCGCATCCAGAAAACTGCGGTTATTGTCGCGCACGTCTTTGACCACCGCAGGCCGGATATCCTTGAAATGCACATGATGCACACGGGTTCCCCAGCGGGTCAGCACACGCATCACATCGGCCCCGCCAAACAGCAAATGCCCGGTGTCGAACAGCAGTTTCACATGTGCGGTAGACCCTTCCATCAGCCAGTTCACATCATCCTCGTCCTCGATGAATGATCCCATGTGATGGTGATAGGCCAACGTCATGCCCTGATCCGCCATCCATTTCGCCAATTCACTCAGCTTGGCCGCATAAGCATGGACCTCTTCGCGGGTCAGTTTCGGGCGGTTGTTCACCGGAATGGCGATATTGCCCTGCACCGTGTTGGAACATTCCGCATAGACAATGCAGGGCGCGTTCAGCGCCACGAACTGTTCCACCTGCTGGCGCACCGCCGCAATTTCCGTGGCCACGTCATTCACCAACAGATTGCCCGAACACCACCCACCGCAAAGTGACAGGTGATTGGCGTTCAGAGTGGCGCGCAAACCCTCGGTATCACTTGGCATCCGGCGGCCGCGCTCCACGCCGGTGTAACCAATCGCATGCGCCTCTTGCAGGGCCTGTTCCATCGTATAAGCGGCGGTCAAATCCGGCAGATCGTCATTTTGCCATGAAATCGGGGAAATCCCAATCTTTACAGTCATCTTCGTGCTTTCCTTAATCTGCCCGCTGCGCCTTGCGGCCCTTGGCATGTTTTGCGTGTGCCGCGTTGACTTCAGGCCTGACCGACACTTCCGGCACGCCCACATCCCACCAGGACCCGCCTTCTTCGGTGCCGGGCCATGGATCGGTGTCGATCACAATCACCACCGGGCGCGTCGCATCCTTGGCCTTTGCCAGTTCCACTTCCAGCGCCGCAATCGACGCCGCCTTTACCGCCACAGCCCCCATGCTGCCTGCGTGCGCGACGAAATCAATGGCGGATGCATTCACATGAAAGCTGTCATCCAGCAGGTTGTTAAATCCCGCCCCACCCGTGCCCTTTTGCAACCGATTGATGCAACCATAGCCCCGGTTATCGGTCACCACGACGGTAAAGCCTATGCCCATCATCACAGCGGTCGCGAGCTCGCTGTTTGCCATCATGTAACTGCCATCGCCCACCATGCAGATCACATCCGCCTGTGGCCGCGCCATTTTGATGCCAAGCGCGCCTGCAATCTCGTACCCCATGCAGGAAAATCCGTATTCCATGTGATACCCGCCGGGGGCTGCATCCCAGATTTTGTGCAGCTCCCCCGGCATGGTGCCAGCGGCCCCCATCACGATGGTCTTGACGGATGCCGTCCGGTTCACCGCCCCCACCACCTGCATATCCGTGGGCAACTGATTGCCCGCCTCCGGTGCCGCCTTGACCGCCGATTTGACCTTTGCCCAATCCGCTTTCAACGCCGCCGCTGGCAAGGTAAACTTCTGTTCTCCCAAAGCCTTTCCAATGGCTTGCAATGCGACCTTCGCATCTGACACGAGGCTGATTGCGCCGTGTTTATACGCATCATAACCCATCACGTTGATCGACATGATCCGCCGGTTGGGATTCTTGAACAGGCTCCATGACCCCGTGGTAAAGTCCTGAAACCGCGTCCCCACGCCGATCACCAGATCAGCCGTTTCACACACCGCATTGGCCGAAGGTGACCCCGTCACCCCCACAGGCCCATAGTTCAACGCATGGTCATGCCCCAGGGCCGACTTACCCGCCTGCGTTTCCACCACCGGGATGCCATGGGCTGTCGCAAAACTCGCCAGATCCACTTCGGCATCCGAATAGATCACCCCACCACCCGCCACGATCACCGGGGCCTTCGCCGCCCGGATCGCCGCAATCGCCGCGTGCAACTCTGCCCGGTCAGGCTCCGGCCTGCGCACAGACCACACGCGCGGTACAAAGAAAGAAACAGGGTAATCATAGGCTTCTGCCTGCGTATCCTGACAGAAGGCCAGCGTCACCGGTCCACATTCCGCAGGGTCCGTCATCACCCGCAATGCCCGTGGCAGCGCCGTCATGATCTGCTCAGGCCGTGCGATCCGGTCAAAATACCGGCTGACCGGGCGGAAACAGTCATTCGCACTGACTGTGCCATCCGTGACGGATTCCACCTGCTGCAACACCGGGTCCGGCGCCCTGTTTGCGAACACATCACCCGGTATCAACAGCACCGGCAGCCGGTTCACATAGGCCAGCCCCGCCGCCGTCACCATGTTCAGCGCCCCCGGCCCGATCGACGATGTCACAGCCATGGCCCGTGTGCGTTTCATCGCCTTGGCATAGGCAATCGCCGTATGCGCCATGGTCTGTTCATTATGCCCGCGCCATGTTTGCAGCGTCTCACGCACCCCGTGCAACGCCTCACCCAGACCCGCCACATTGCCATGCCCGAAAATCGCCCAGACGCCCGCGATGAAGGGCTCGCCCTTATCCGTCATCTGCACGGAGAGCCACCGCACCATCGCCTGCGCCGCTGTCAGCCGGATTGTCGTCATTGTTTCACCCCTCCACGGGCCGCATCCCATACCCCGCACAACCTGCGAAAATTCGCAGCCATCGTGGCCACGACCGTTGTATCATTCATTTCTCCAGCCAGCCACGCACGCCCGACATCCCCGTGGATCGTCCGACCCACGGCAAAGCCCTTGACCAGCGGTTGCTGCGCCGCCAGCGCAAAGGCCGAGGCCAGCTCTGCCTCAGTCTGCCCCAATCCCAGCACAACAATCCCCTGCACATGCGGATCACGCGCAGAAATCGCCGCACAGGTCGCAGCCCACGCAGCAGCGGTCTGCATCGGTTCCAGCTTCCACCAATCGGGGTAAATACCGATGTCATAGAACCGCGAAATCAGCCTTGCGGTCGTGGCGTCAACTACCGGGCCCACCTTGGATGGGATCACTTCCAGCAGCATTTCCAGACGGTTGCGCCTGCACGCATGGAACAGCCGCGTGATGACCGCCTCTTGCTGATCCCGCAGATCCACCGCGTCTTCCGGGTGGCAAAAGCACAGAACCTTGACCACATGCTCCAAGGGCCATTCCGACAGGCCCCCGAAATCCGGCCCCAGTTCCGGCTCCAGCGTCAGGGGCCGTGATCCCGGCCATTCCACCGGCCGCCCGATCCACAACCCCTGCCCTGCCGCCCGTTGCAAGGCAGATCGCCCCAAACGGTTATCGCACAGCAGGCCAAAACCGGGCCGCCCATCGGCCACTGCAAGCGTTGCATCAAGGCACAGCTCTTTGAACGCCCCAATCCGTTCCATCGTCGCACCCGGTAAATCCTCCAGCTGCGACCGATGGTCAAAGGCAAAGGCGCGCACGTCCGGCCAGACATGGCGGCGATTGGTGGACCAGTGGATTTGCTCCAGCACCTCATCCTTGCGCAAAGCTGGCGTCACCACCCCACGTTTCAGGAAGAACTG
>JANNBG010000480.1:0-4959 GCA_031385205.1 Rhodobacterales bacterium | reverse complement strand
TGCCCGGCCTGCGCAATTACTGGTCCGCCTGCGCCGTGATGGCAGGCTTCAGTCAAGGCGGCGGCATGGGCCTTTCGCTCGCCCAATGGATGATCCACGGCGAGGTGGAACGCGACCCGCGCGGCTTTGACGTCGCGCGTTTCGGCAGTTGGACCACGCCGGGCTATACCGTGCCCAAGGTCATTGAAAACTACCAGACGCGGTTCAGCGTCGCCTACCCGAACGAGGAAAAACCCGCCGCAAGGCCGTTCCGCACCACACCGATGTACGACACCTTCACCGACATGCGCGCGGTATGGGGCCAGCAATACGGGCTGGAGGTGGTCAATTATCACGCCCTTCCCGGCGAACCCCTCTATGAAACCCCCACCTTCAAACGCAGCAATGCCTGGGAGGCGACAGCACAGGAAGTGGCCGCTGTCCGCAATGGCGTCGGCATCAACGAGGTGCAGAACTTCGGCAAATACCGAGTCACAGGCTCTGGCGCGCGGCGCTGGCTCGACCGCATCATGGCCGGCCTGATCCCCAAACCGGGGCGTCTGTCCCTCACCCCCATGCTGGCCCATTCCGGCAAGATCATCGGCGATTTCACCGTGTCCTGCCTGTCGGAATCCGAATTCCAACTGACCGCCAGCTATGGCGCACAAGGCTGGCACTCCCGCTGGTTCGACCAACACGCCACTCCCGATATGCGCATCGAAAACATCTCCGACGCCCGCTCCGGTTTCCAAATCGCAGGCCCCCATGCCCGTGACCTGCTGTCCCGCGTCACCCGCAGTGATGTGTCAAACGACGCGTTCAAATTCATGGACGTCCGCCGCATGACCGTCGGCATGGCCGACTGCATCGTCCAACGCGTCAGTTATACCGCTGATCTGGGCTACGAAATCTACTGCGACCAGATGTCCGTCCGCCACCTTTGGGATACCCTAACGGCAGCAGGCAAAGACCTCAACCTGCGCCCCTTCGGCATGCGCGCCATGATGAGCTTGCGCTTGGATAAATGGTTCGGCTCCTGGGGTCGCGAATTCTCGCCCGATTATACGCCTTGCGAAACCGGCCTTGACCGCTTTATCCGCTGGAACAAACCCGTGGACTGGATCGGCCGTGCCCCCGCCATGGCCGAGAAAGCTACCGGGCCAAAACGCAAACTCACCACCTTCGTCGTCGATGCCCATGATGCCGATGTCGTCGCGTGGGAACCCATTTGGCTGAACGGTGCGGTCGCGGGCTTCTGCACCAGTGGCGGTTACGCGCACCACAGTAAAAAATCCGTCGCCATGGGGTTCCTGCCAACGGACGCCATACAGGATGGCCTCGATGTCGAAATCGAAATCCTCGGTCAAAAGCGCCCCGCAAAGGTCCACCTGACCCCGCTGTTCGACGCCGACGGTACCCGCATGCGCGGCTAACCCCTTCCTCTGTTCCTCACTATCTTCGGGGGGTGAGGCCAAAGGCCGAGGGGGGCAGACAGCCCCCCTTTCTTTTGCGATACACAAGCGATGGACACCCCCATCCTCATCCTCGCCGCTGGCCAATCCTCCCGCATGCGCGGCACCGATAAACTCGCGCAAATCATCGACAACGCACCCCAACTCCACCGCATCACCGCTGCCGCCTGCACTGTCAGCACCCGCGTTTATGTCGCCCTGACAGCCGCACGCGTGGCCCTGATCCAGGACCAGCCCGCCACCCCCATGATCCTGCCCGCATCGCAGGAAGGCATGGGCGGCACCCTGCGCGCCGCTGTCGCCGCTTTGCCCGATTGCACGCATTTCATGGTGCTGCTTGCCGATATGCCCGATATCACGGCCCAAGATATGCGCGCCGTCCTTGCCGCAAGCAGCGCCGCGCCGGATGCTTGCATCTGGCGCGGCGCCTCGGCCACAGGGCAGCCCGGCCACCCCATTCTGTTTCATGCATCACTGCGCCCAAAATTCGCCGACCTGCACGGCGATGCAGGCGGCGACGTCATCGTCAAGCCGTTGAAAGACCAGACAATCCTGATCCCCCTGCCCCATGCCCGCACAGACCTCGATACCCCCGAAGACTGGGCCCTATGGCGCAAATCACGCGGCGAGTAACACCTTTGCCTCATGCGCCTTCAGTGACCGCCGTGCTGCCGCAAACCCCACCGTCATATCCTGATCCGGGAAGATCGCCGCCAGTTCCGCCCGCGCCTCTGCATCCATCGCCCCCAGCGTGCGGTCTGCCGGTTGGAAGCTTTCTGTCCAGGCCCCGTCACTGCGGATGATTTCATGTGCATCAAACAGCAGATGCAGATAGCTGACCGGTCCCATCGCCCCCAAAGTCACCCCCGGTTGCCCCAGCAGATGCTTTGCTGCCACCAGCACCTCATGCTCGCCAAACAGCATGTCCGCCCGCGCCCCTGCCATCAGCACCCGGTGTTGTGGTGACACTTGCATCGCCACCACCGGTAAACCATTGCCCAGCGCCCCCGCCGCAATCCGCACCGGCCGCAGGTTCGGTTGCACCACCATCTCTGCCAGCGTCACATCCCGTTGCCCGACCCACCGCAAGACCTGATACCCTGCATCGCGTGTCAGAACCCGGTCGCCTGCGACCAACGTTTCAACCGCAACTTCGCCCCGATCCGTTGAAATCATCGTGCCCGGCGTGAAACACGGGATGACGTTTTCGATGCCGTTGAAGGCAAAGCTGCCGATGCTGACACCGTTGACATCCAGAATATCAACCGTGCCGCTTTCGTTATTGCCACCGCCATAGGTGATCGTCGTAAACGCCTTGCCCAGCCCGCGCAAATCCAGCGTGTCACTGTCGACGCCCGTCTCGCCGCCGCTGATGACATCGCCAATCGTGCCGCCGACAATGCTGTCCTGATCCGCGCCGCCGTCGATCACATCCGCTCCGGCCCCACCGGTCAGCGTATCGGCCCCTGCGTCACCCAGCAGCGTATCTGCGCCGTCTCCGCCTGTCAGCGCGTCGTTGCCATCCCCGCCCGACGCTGCGTCATTGCCTGCGCCGCCATCCAGCGTGTCATCGCCCAACCCACCATCAAGGACATCATTGTCATCGCCGCCATCCACCAGATCATTGCCGTCGCCTCCTGTCAGTGTATCTGCACCAGCCCCGCCAGACAGGCTGTCATTGCCCGCATCGCCCGACAGCGCATCATCCCCCGTCCCGCCCGACAACAGGTCATCATCCTGCCCGCCGAACAGCGTGTCATTGCCCGCATCACCCGCCAGCGTGTCATTGCCTTGGCCACCCAGCAGCGTATCCGCACCATCACCACCCGAAATGCTGTCCGCATCAGCACCGCCATCGACACTGTCATTGCCCGTGCCGCCCGTCAGCGTATCGCTGCCAAAGCCGCCAGAAATACTGTCATCATCCGCCCCGCCGAAGGCCAGATCATTGCCAGCCCCGCCAACAATCGTATCGTTGCCCGCATCGCCCGCAATCGTATCGGCGTCATTGCCCGCATCCAGACTGTCATTGCCAGCCCCACCCGTGATGCTGTCAAACCCGTCACCCGTGGTGACCGTGTCATTGCCCGCCCCCGCATCGACCGTGTCACTGCCTGCCGAATCCGTGACCACATCATCGCCGTTGCCCGCAAAGATCAGGTCATTGCCAGCCCCGCCTTCGATGGTATCCAGCCCGTCACCACCCAGCAGCGTATCCGTGCCATCGCCACCATCCAAGCTGTCATTGTCAGCCCCGCCATCAAGGCTGTCATTGCCGATGCCGCCATACAGGCTGTCCACACCCGTGCCGCCGAACAGCGTATCGTCATCTTCCTCGCCCAACAGCACGTCATTGCCCGCGCCACCAAACAGCGTGTCAAACCCGGTCGATCCTTGCAGGCTGTCATCGCCATCATCGCCAAAGACCTGATCATTGCCATCGCTGCCGGTCAGCGTGTCATTGCCCAGCCCGCCAAACACCGTGTCATTGCCAAAGCCGCCAAAGCCTTGATCCGCGCCATCACCGCCAAAGACAGAATCGTTATCCGCCCCGCCGTAAACCGTATCATCGCCCGTGCCGCCATAAACCGTGTCGTCACCCGCATCACCGCGGATGAAATCGGCCCCTGCGTCACCCGTGATCGTATCGTTGCCCGCATCGCCCTGAATGTAATCGGCCCCGTCACCGCCTGCGATGCTGTCATTATCATCGCCGCCATAGACGTCATCATCGCCAAGGCCTGCAAGGATCGTATCATTGCCCGCACCCGCATAGATGATGTCGTCATTCGGCGCCTCGCCCGGCAGCAGCGCGTCATTCGCATCGACCCTGTCACCATTGGGGTCAACAAAGGTGCCGTCGATCAGATCGGCACCCGCACCACCATAGATAATGCCATCCGGCCCACCGTTGATGACCAGCTTTTCGATATTGGTAAAGGTCAGCGTGGTGTTGTCGTTAAAGGTAATGGTGCCGGATTCATCATTGCCGCCACCATACACGACGCTGGCCACGTTGTTCACGATCAGCGTGTCGTTATCCGTGCCGCCTTCGCCGCCATCAACCACATCGCCACCACCGCCCGTGATGGTATCGGCATCGTCGCCACCATAGATGCTGTCCGCGCCCAGATCGCCCAGCAGGCTGTCGCCGCCCGCCCCCCCCAGCAGCGTGTCATTGCCATCGCCGCCAAACAGGCTGTCCGCATCCGCCCCGCCATCAAGGCTATCCGCACCCGCATCGCCCTGCAGGTTGTCCGCCCCAATGCCACCAAACAGTGTATCGGCATCATTGCCACCCTGCAGCGTATCCGCACCGTCGCCACCCGTCAGTGTATCCGTGCCATCGCCGCCAAACAGGCTGTCATTGCCAATGCCGCCATCCAGACTGTCGGCTTCCGTCCCGCCAAACAGCGCATCCGCCCCGTCACCACCGATCAGCGTATCGCTGCCCGCATCACCCGCCAGCGTGTCATTGCCTTGGCCACCCAGCAGCGTATCCGCACCA
>JANNBG010000473.1:0-6262 GCA_031385205.1 Rhodobacterales bacterium | reverse complement strand
GCAGGATGAACTGGCGGCCACGAAAGGCTCCATCGTGAATGTGACATCGATTGCGGGGTCACGCGTGCATCCGTTTGCGGGGGCGGCCTATGCAACATCCAAGGCGGCGCTGGCGGCGCTGACGCGGGAAATGGCGCATGATTTCGGGCCACTTGGCGTGCGGGTCAACGCGATTGCACCCGGCGAGGTGGAAACGGCGATCTTGTCACCGGGGACGGACAAGATTGTGGAAGGGTTGCCATTGCGCAGGCTGGGACAACCGCGCGAAGTGGCGGATGCGATCTGGTTTTTGTGTTCGGAACAGTCGAGCTATGTGTCGGGCACGGAGTTGCAGATCAATGGCGGGCAGCACGTCTGAGCACTGAAAATTTCAGGCCTGAAATTTTCAGATCAGCGTGGCGATAATCGCGCGCAACGTCTCGATCCCGTCACCCTTTTCCGCGCTGGTGACCACCAGTTCCGGATAAGCCGCCGGATGTTTCGCGAGGGCCGCTTGCACCTGCGCAATCGTCGCGTCGCACTCCGCAGCACTCACCTTATCCGCCTTGGTCAGCACGACCTGATAGGTCACGGCACAACGGTCCAGCATATCGAGGATCTCTTCATCCACCGCCTTCACCCCATGCCGCGCATCGATCAGCACGAATGCGCGCCGCAAGGTTTGTCGTCCGGCCAGATAGGCCCGCAGCAGGGCCTGCCACTTGGCGACGACGGCCACAGGGGCCTCGGCATAACCGTAACCCGGCAGGTCAACCATGTAACGTTGGTCGCCAAGGGCGAAAAAGTTGATTTCCTGCGTGCGCCCCGGGGTGTTCGATGCACGGGCAAGTGATTTTCGGCCTGTCAGCGCGTTGATGAGGCTGGATTTCCCGACGTTGGAGCGGCCTGCAAAGCAAAATTCCAACCGGTCTGCCAAAGGCAGGCCGGGCATGGCGACGACTCCTTTGACGAAATCGACGGGGCCTGCGAACAGCAGTCGGCCCAATTCCTTGTCTTCAAATTCGGGGGGGAGGGCCAGCGGAAAGGGCAGGCTCATACCAATGCCCAGTCATTGCCAACAGCTATGGTGCCACCTTCGACAACCACGGCGTAAACGCCGAAATCCGTGTGGCCAAAGTTGCTTTGCAACGCGCCCAGCGTGTCTGCTGTGACGCGGCCCGTATCAGGGTCTGCCGTCGTCGCCTTGCAGCGCGTGATGCGTTCGCGCACTTCCAGCACGGCATGCCCGATACGGAGCTGCTTGCCCACCCAGGCCTCTTCGGCCCAAGCCTCGGCCCCATCAAGCCACAGGTTGCCGCGCCAGCGGTGGATTGACAGGTCTTGGCCCATGCGCGTGGAAAGGGCGCGCAAGGATGCGATGGAAAGGATGGACACTGAAGGAAAATCGCTGTCGGTAAAGGCGCGCGGCAGGCTGGTGATCTGTATGGGTTGCGCGCGGTTGGGCGGGTTCAAGGGCGTGACCCATGCGAGGAAACGCGGCAGGTCGGCGGGATCATCGGGTCGAAAGGTGATTTGGCCCGCATCCGGGTGTGACAGCGTGACTTCGCGTTTGTCCTCATCCAAAACCGCCGTGATCGCCATCAGGCCCGGCACCTTGGCCCCGCGCGCAAAGTTCACGCAAGGCACCCAACCGCCTGTCAGTTTCGCTGCATCATGCGCCACCGCCCAATGCCGATCAAATGGCAGGCAGGCACTGGGGGTCAGGATGACGGATGCCAGTTCTTCGCGCCCGTGGCTTTTGATCGGGTGACGGACGATATGGGCCAGCCGTGTCACTTGCGGGGCTTTCGGCTGCGTGGCGGTGTGGGGCGGTTGGCGGGTGCATCGGTCACGATCTTGGGCGTGGTTGGTTTGGCGACAGCCTTCACAGGCACAACAGGCTTGCGCAAAAAACTGGATTTGATGTTGCCAAAGATATCCGGCTTGTGCCCATGGCTGCGCATGATGAGATACTGCTGGGTAAAGGTGATCGTGTTGTTGGTGATCCAGTAGATCACCAGCCCCGATGCGAACCCGCCCAGCATGAACATGAAAATCCACGGCATATAGGCAAAGATCTGTTGTTGCACCGGGTCCGCGGGGGCCGGGTTCAGCTTTTGCTGCAACCACATGCTGATGCCCAGCAGGATGGGCAGCACACCGATAAAGATCAGCGCCAGCACGGTGCCATGCGCGGGGGCTGCCCATGGCAGCAGGCCGAACAGGTTGAAAAAGCTGGAGCTGTCAGGGGCGGACAGGTCGTTCAACCAGCCAAAGAATGGGGCATGCCGCAGTTCGAGCGTGACGAAAATCACCTTGTACAGCGAGAAAAAGATCGGAATCTGGATCAGCACGGGCAGACACCCGGCGGCGGGGTTGACCTTGCGTTCCTTGTACAGTGCCATCATTTCCTTTTGCATGCGGGGTTTGTCATCGCCCGCGCGTTCCTTCAGCGCTTCGATTTCCGGCTGCAATTCCTTCATCCGCGCCATCGAGACGTAGGATTTATAGGCAAGCGGCAGCACCAGCAGTTTCAAGACAAAGGTCAGCCCGATGATGGCGAGGCCCATGTTGCCGATCAGCGCGTGTAACCAGTGCAGCACATGGAAGATGGGTTTGGTCAGGAAAAAGAACCAGCCCCAGTCAATGGAATCGAGAAAGCCTGCGATGCCGTCTTTATCCTGGTAGTTGCGGATGGTTTCCCATTCCTTGGGGCCCGCGAACATGCGCTGGCTGGTGGTGATGCTGGCGCCGGGCGCGACCGTCATCACAGGCTGGCGAATTTCCGTCTGATAGACATCAGCACCGGGGGTGTATTTGGCGACAGAGGTAAAGGGCTTGCCCTGTTCCGGGATCAGGGTCGTCATCCAATAGTGATCGGTAAAGCCGATCCAGCCATCAGTCGTGCCTTGCAACACTTCGGCATTGGCGGCCTCACGCTCCACCACGGGCAGTTCGGCGAGTTTGGTGTATTTCATCTCGGACAGTTCGCCGTCGACGCGACCAATCATGCCTTCATGCACGACAAAGATGTTTTGCAGATTGGTGGGTTTGCCGTGCCGTGCGACGATACCGTATTGCGCAAGGCTGGCCGGGGCGGTGCCCGCATTCTGCACGGTATCGCTGATGGTGAACATGTAGAGGTCATCAATGCTGATGGTGCGGGTAAAGGTCAGGCCCTTGCCATTGGTCCATTGCAGGATGACGGGCGTGGCAACGGTCAGGGGGGCGGTGGAGACAGGGGTCCACACTGTACGGGCATCTGGTACATCGGTCGCGGGCAGGCCCTTTGCCGGGGCCCAACCGAACAGGGCGTAATAGGCGTTATCCTGACCCACGGGTGTCAGCAGGCGGACTTGCGGGGAATCCGGGGCCAGAGTCTCGCGGTAGTTTTTCAGGCTCAGGTCATCAATGCGCCCGCCAAGGGTGGAAATCGTGCCCGTCAACCTTTCGGTATCAATGCCGACACGGGCGGCGGTCGCAATGGCAGTGGTATCGGCGGCGACGGCCACGGCAGGGTCGGCCACGGAGGGTGTGGCATTTTCTTGCGCGGCCACGGTTTCCGGGGCTGTTTGGGGCACGTCGGCGGGCGGAAAGAACACCATCCAGACGAGGATCACGAGCGCGCTGAGCGCCGTGGCAAGGATGAGGTTTTTGTTCTGGTCTTCCATCAGCCCACCATTATTCTTGTGCAGAATCTGGGCTGGTTCAACAGAAAGGGGGCGGGAAGGTCAAGCGGTATATCCGTGATCGTCACGGCACGGGGAATGGGGGCCGTGTTTTAACGGTCGTGGGGCTGTGCATTCGCCCCGCTGGAAGATGCAGCCACTTTAGCGCGCGCGCGTGCCGATCCGTGGCAATGCCTTGGCCTGTGCGCGATGCTGCGCAATCCACGCTGCCGTATCTTCAAACGGCATGGGCCGCGCGATGACATAGCCTTGGATGTGCTTGCAACCCAGTTGCGCCAGCATGGCGTGTTCTTCGGGGGTTTCCACACCTTCGGCCAGCGTGTCGAGGCCGAGTTGTTCCGCCAGCGACAGGATGGCCGCGACGGTGCGTTGCTGTTCGCGGTCATCATGCACACGCGTCACAAAGCTACGGTCGATCTTGATGCGGTTCACCGAAAACCTGCGAATATTGGCAATCGCCGCCTGACCGGTGCCGAAATCATCGAGGTCCAATTCGCACCCCAAGCGCGACAGGGCCGAAAGGTTGCGTACGATGATGTCGTTTGAAGTGTCGGCCACGACGGTTTCCAGAATCTCGACGGCAAGGCGTTGCGGTTTCAGGTCGAACCGGTCCAACTCCCATTTGATGCGCTCTACCAGGCGGGGATCGCGCAGTTCGGCTGCGGAAAAGTTGACACCCACACAGCGCACGTTCAGACCGATCTGGTCCCATTTGCGCAAGGCCGCCAGCGCGCCTGTCAGGATGGTATCGCACAGGCGCGATGACAGGCCTGCATCCATCACGGCGGGCAGAAATTCCGCAGGCGGGATCAGCCCGCGTGTCGGATGGTGCCAGCGGGCCAGCGCCTCAAACCCGGTCAGGGCACCGGTATCTGTCGATACTTGCGGTTGGAAATAGGGGCGGATCTGGCCTTCGGCAAAGGCCACCTCTAACGCGTCACGCAAGGACGACTGCTGGGCATGGCGGACAGCGATATCGGGCGCAAAGGCGCGGATGGCACCGGGGCCATGGCGCAAAGCCTCGGCCACGGCGGCCGTGGCAGCATCGAAAACGGAGGCGGCGTTGGGCTCCGGTGCGCGCGAGGCGAGGCAAAAGCCGACGGAACCTGTCACATAAAGCCGCGTGGCATCAATGCTGATCGCGGGCGAAGCTGCCGCCTGGAGGCGCGCGGCAATCTGCACCATAGATTCAAGATCAAGCCTACGCATTGGCGTCAGCGCAATGCCGAAACTGCCTTGCCCCATGCGGGCCATGACATCTGGGCCACGCAGCGCGCTCATCAGCCTGTCGGCGACGCGGTCTTGAATTTCGGCCAGTGCCGCCGCGCCGTGGCGCGCATAAAGATCGTCGTAATCATCCAGCGTAAAGACCAGTGCACCTGTCGTTTCACCCGCCACAACGGTTTGGGCCATCGCCTGCGCCAAAGCGCGGTTCAGTTGCGCGGTAGAGGACAACCCCGCCAGCCCATTGGGGAAATCGGTGGCGTCCGTTTTGAAATGAAACGCACCCACCAAAGCGAACAGCAACGGCAGACCAAGGGCTGTGACAATCAGCACTTCTTCGCCGCCCAGCCAGAACGCCGCGAGTGTAATTGCGGGCAGAAACGCCATGATTTCTGGCCTGCGGGCGACGCCGCGCACTTGCCCGAAACTGTGCCACAACCGCTGCTTTACCTCGTCACGCATCGCACCCTCACCTCACAGAACAGGCGTCAGGATGCGGCCTTGAGGCTGACCGAAAGGTTAACTTTCGCCGTCTGGTTGCAGAGCATTTGAGGCAAATGCGGCGGGTGTTATGGCCGCAGGTTTAGAGAGTACCGAAGATGATGCAAAGGCTTTGGCAAAGCTGCAACCCATGGTATATTGCGTAACGCATTTTGAACGGAGGCTTTGATGGACTACATTTTCTGTGCACGCAATACACAGGCTGGGGCGTTCGGCACTGACCCCGGGCCTACCAAATACCTGGAAATCCCCAGTGGCGACACACAGCCCAGCCCCAACCATGCGGTGCAACGCCGCTTGTGGTTTGACCGCGTGACGGCAGAGGCTGAGGTAAAGCGTAATACGCAAGGTCAGCCGATGGGCGATGTGCTGGTCTATGTGCATGGGTTCAACGTGTCGCAAGAGGTGATGCTGGACCGTCATCGCCACATCCGGGCGGGTCTGGAGGCGGATGGATTCAAGGGCGTTGTGGTCAGTTTCGACTGGCCCTGCAGCAATAGCGCCATCAACTATCTGCCGGATGGCCGTGGCCTTGGCATCCACCCGGTCGGGCAGATAGTTGATCGCGCTATTGCTGCAGGGCCAATCGAAACTGACCACAACGCCCTTATATCCATCCGCCTCCAGCCCAGCCCGGATATTGCGATGACGGTCCAGCATCACCTCTTGCGACACGTTGAACCCATGGACATAGACCAGCACATCGCCCATCGGCTGGCCTTGCGCATTGCGCGTTACTTCCGCCTCTGCCGTCACGCGGTCAAACCACAGGCGGCGTTGCACCGCGTGCTTTGGGCTAGGCTGAGTGTCGCCACTGGGGATTTCCAGGTATTTGGTAGGCCCGGGGTCAGTGCCGAACGCCCCAGCCT
>JANNBG010000459.1:0-11923 GCA_031385205.1 Rhodobacterales bacterium | reverse complement strand
CATCTGGTGCATCGCCCGCTGGAAACGCTGCTGGCCACCTTTGGCATTTCCATCGCGCTGCAACAGCTGGCCAAGAACATCTTCGGCACGCAGGCACGCCCGCTGACCGCCCCCGCATGGCTGGATGGCGCATGGGTGCTGAACGACGTGGTCGCCATCAGCTATATCCGCATTGCCATCTTTGCCCTTGCGCTGATTTTCCTCGCCGTCTTCCTGTTTCTGATGACCCGCACGCGCCTTGGCCTTCAGGTCCGCGCCGTCACCCAAAACCCCAGCATGGCCGCTTCCATGGGCATCAACCCTGACCGCATTAACATGCTGACCTTTGGCTTGGGCTCTGGCATCGCGGGCGTGGCGGGCGTTGCCATTGGCCTGTTCGCCAAGGTCACATCCGAAGTGGGGTCCGACTACATCGTGCAATCCTTTATGACGGTCGTGGTGGGTGGCGTGGGCAATATCTGGGGCACGCTTGCCGGGGCGGCGCTGATTGGCGGCTTGCAAAAGGCCATCGAGTGGTTGAACCCGTCCAACACACTGGCCGCGCAAACCTATATGATCCTGTTCATCATCCTGTTCATCCAGTTTCGCCCCCGGGGCATCATCGCCCTGCGGGGCCGTGCGGCAGGGGATTGATGTGAAGCACAGCTTTTTCGCCCGCAACCCATCCGTCGTGATCTTCATCGCCGGCCTTGCCGTCTTCACCCTGATGATCACCCTGCTGTCAAACGCCTATGGCATGTCTTTCCTGTCCACCTCCTTCATCAAAACGCTCGGCAAGACGCTGTGCCTTTGCCTTGTCGCCGTGGCGATGGACCTGATCTGGGGCTATGCGGGCATCCTGTCGCTGGGGCACATGGCGTTTTTTGCCATCGGTGGCTACATGGTTGGCATGTGGCTGATGTATGCCCGCACCGAAGGCATCGTGCTGACATCACTGCAAGGCGCGGGCCTGCCCGCCACGGCACAGGAAATCCAATCTGGCGTGACTACGCAGATTTTCGGCGTTGTGGGCGCATCCGATCTGCCCGCCATCTGGAGCTTTGCGCATTCCCTGCCCATCCAGCTGGCCTTTGTCATCCTGATCCCCGGCGCATTGGCCCTGATCTTTGGCTGGCTCGCCTTTCGCAGCCGCGTGACGGGCGTATACCTGTCGATCCTGACGCAAGCCATGACGCTCGCCCTTGCCCTTTACCTGTTCCAGAATGATTCCGGTTTGCGCGGCAACAATGGGCTGTCTGGCTTGCAGAACATCCCCGGCCTTGATGCTGTCGGCCAGGATGCCCTTTCTGTCTGGTTTCTCTGGGCCTCTGCTGCCGCGCTCGCCCTTGGCTATCTGACCGCTGCCTATGTCGTTTCAGGCAAGTTCGGCTCTGTTTTGCGCGCCATCCGGGATGACGAACAACGCGTCCGTTTTCTGGGTTATTCGGTTGAGGGGTATAAACTTTTCATTTTCACCCTGACCGCCATTATCGCCGCCATCGCAGGTGCGCTTTACTATCCGCAGGCGGGTATCATTAACCCGGCCGAACTCGCCCCCATCGCCTCGATCTACCTTGCCGTCTGGGTTGCCATTGGTGGGCGCGGGCGGCTGTATGGCGCGGTGATCGGCTCTGCCTTCGTGTCCTTGCTGTCCAGTTGGTTCACCGGGGGCCGTGCGCCGGATGTGCCGTTGGGGTTCTATACCATCCAATGGGTTGACTGGTGGCTGATTCTGCTTGGCCTGTCTTTCGTGCTCGTCACCCTTTATGCGCCCCGTGGCATCGGCGGCTTGTTCGACCGCATCCGCCTGACCACACCGCCCGATCGCCATGGGGCCGACCTTGGCCCCGATGCAGGTGCCCTGCAGGAACGCGAGGCTGACCGATGACCCTGCTGGAAGTCTCCGGCGTCAGCGTCACGTTTGACGGATTTCGCGCCATCAGCAACCTGTCGTTCTCCATCGGCACCGCCGAACTGCGCGCGGTGATCGGCCCCAATGGCGCGGGCAAGACCACCTTCATGGATATTGTTACCGGCAAAACAAGACCGGATTCCGGCACTGTCACCTTTGGTGACAAACCCATTTCCTTGCTGTCATTGTCTGAGGCGCAAATCGCCCGCGCGGGTGTGGGCCGTAAATTTCAACGGCCAACCGTGTTTGAAGATCAGTCCGTGCAGGATAACCTGATCTTGTCGCTCAAAGCCCCGCGCAGCCCCTTCAGCGTCCTGTTCTGGCGCCCCAAGGCCCCTGATATGGCCCGCGTCAGGGCACTTGCCGCACAGGTTGGCCTGGCTGATGCCCTGCCGCGCAAGGCGGGTGAGTTGAGCCACGGTCAAAAGCAATGGCTGGAAATCGCCATGTTGCTGGCGCAGGAACCGCGTCTGTTGCTGGTTGATGAGCCTGCCGCAGGCATGACGCTGGCAGAACGCGAACAGACCACCGCCCTGCTGGTTGACCTTTCCAAGACCCGCGCTGTGGTGGTGGTGGAACATGATATGGAATTTGTGCGCCGTCTGCATTGCAAGGTCACCGTGCTGCACGAAGGGGCCGTGCTGGCCGAAGGCTCGCTTGCACATGTCACACAAAACCAACAGGTGATTGATGTCTATCTGGGGCGGTAAGTCATGCTGACCACGCAAGGTCTGACCCTGCATTATGGTGGTGCGCAAATCCTGCATGGCATTGATTTTCGTGCCAAAGCGGGCGAGGTGACCTGCATTTTGGGTACCAATGGCGTTGGCAAGACCAGCTTTCTTAAGGCGCTGGCAGGCACGCATCCGCGTACGGGCGGAACTGTCACGATGGATGGGCAGGAATTGCCCATCCTACACGCCCAGGCGATGGCGACGTGTGGCCTTGCCGTGGTGCCGCAGGGGCGGATGGTCTTTCCGCTGCTGACCGTGACCGAAAATCTGATGACAGGTTTTGCCGTTCTTCCCAAAGCTGACCGGAAAATCCCGCCTGAAATCTATGATCTGTTTCCTGTCTTGCGCGATATGGCGCATCGCCGTGGCGGGGATCTGTCTGGCGGCCAACAACAGCAACTTGCCATTGCGCGCGCGATGATCATGCGGCCACGCGTGCTGCTGCTGGACGAACCGACCGAAGGCATCCAGCCCAACATCATCCAACAGATCGGAGGCGTCATCAGCCATCTGCGCGCCAAGGGTGACATGGCGATTGTGCTGGTGGAGCAGTACTTTGATTTCGCTTATGATCTTGCCGACAGCTTCACCGTTCTGCGCCGGGGCAGTGTGGCCTTGCAGGGCAGCAAAGATACGCTGACGCGTGATGTCCTGCGCGCCGAAGTGTCAGTTTAGATCGGCCTTCAGCGCATAGATCAGCCGCAACGCCTCCATCGGGGTCAACTCATCCGGGTGAATGGCCTTTAGCCGGTCTTCCGCTGCCGATGTTTTCGTTGGCCTCGCCACCACAGGTGCTGCGCGGAACAGCGGCAAATCGTCGATCAGGGTTTGCGACCGCCCGCCCCTGTCGCCCGCCTCCAACGCCTCCAGCACCACGCGTGCCCGTTCCACCACCACAGCGGGCAACCCCGCCAGCCGCGCCACCTGCACGCCATAAGACCGATCCGCCGCGCCCTTGCGCACCTCGTGCAGGAAAATTACGTCGCCTTCCCATTCCTTCACCGTCACGGTCGCGTTTTCCACCCCCGCCAATTTGCCCGCCAGCGCCGTCATCTCGTGGTAATGCGTGGCAAACAGCGCGCGGCAGCGGTTGACATCGTGCAAATGTTCCAGTGTCGCCCAAGCAATCGACAGCCCGTCATAGGTCGCCGTGCCCCGCCCGATTTCATCCAGAATGACCAAGGCCCGGTCATCCGCCTGATTAAGAATGGCCGCCGTCTCCACCATCTCGACCATAAAGGTGGACCGCCCCCGCGCCAGATCATCCGCGGCCCCAACCCTGCTGAATAAGGCACTGACAAGGCCGATATGGGCACTTTTGGCCGGCACAAACGTCCCCGCCTGCGCCAGAAGGGCAATCAGCGCATTCTGCCGCAGAAACGTCGATTTCCCCGCCATGTTCGGCCCGGTCAGCAGCCAGATGGCAGGTGTGCCCCCAGCCGTCAGCGCACAATCATTGGCCACAAACGGCCCCGCGCCTTGTTTGCGCAGCGCGCGTTCCACCACGGGGTGCCGCCCGCCTGTGACATTGAACGCGCATGACTCGTCTACCACGGGCATGCACCAATCTTGTTCCGCCGCGATATCGGCAAAGCCCGCCGCCACATCCACTTCGGCCAATGCCCGTGCTGCTGCCCCAATCGGCCCTGCATGTTCCATGATGGCCATGCGCAGCGCCTCGAAATGCGTTTTTTCAATCTCCAGCGCATGGTTGCCCGCGTTCAGGATGCGCGTTTCAAGGTCGGACAACGGCACCGTCGTAAACCGCACCTGCCCCGCCGTGGTCTGCCGATGAATGAAGGTTTCGTTCAACGGGGCCGAAAGCATCCGCTCCGCATGGGTCGAAGTCACCTCAATAAAATACCCCAACACATTGTTATGCTTGATCTTCAGCCCCGGAACGCCTGCGCGGCCTGCATAATCCGCCTGCATTCCTGCAATCACGCCACGCCCTTCGTCACGCAAGGCCCGCGTTTCATCTAGATCCGGGTCATGTCCTGCTGCAATAAACCCGCCATCGCGCGCCAACAGGGGCGGTTCTGCGACCAGCGCTGCGTCCAGAAGGGCTATGACGCGGTCATGTCCGCCCATGGCCAGACGTGCAGCCGCCAGCACTTCTGGCACATCCACCAGTCGCGCCGCAATCGCGCACGCTTGCGTTAATCCTGCGCGGATTGCCGTCATATCACGCGGACCGCCCCTATCCAGCGCAAGGCGCGACAGCGCGCGGTCCATATCTGGCACCCGGCGCAAATCGGCCCGCAAATCCTCGCGCATGCGGCTCTGTGCAAGCAGAAAAGCCACTGAGGCCAATCGCGCATGGATCAGGCCCAAGTCGCGCGATGGGGCCGATAACCGCCGTTCCACCAGCCTTGCCCCGGGTGCTGTCACCGTCTTGTCCACCGCTGCAATTAATGATCCCTCGCGCCCGCCTGACAGCGCCGCCGTAATCTCCAGATTGCGCCGCGTCGCCGCATCAATCTGCACCGTCCCCCCGGCACTCTCCCGCACCGGCGGGCGCAGCAGGGGCAAGCGGCCCTTTTGCGTCAGGTCCAGATACGCCACCAGCGCACCCATCGCCGCCACCTCGGCCCGTTCAAACGTGCCAAAGGCCTCTAGCGACCCCACGTTGTACAGGGCGCACAGCCGCCGCTCCGCCGCTGTGCTGTCAAAACTTCCGCGTGACAAGGGGGTCATCGCGGCCCCAATATCCGACACTAAATTGGCGAAATCACGCTCCCTCGCTTCGCTCACCAGCACCTCACGCGGGGCCAGTCGCGCCAATTCCGGGCCCAGCTGCACCAGCGGGCACCCCATCACCCGCATCTCACCCGTCGAAATATCCGCCCAGGCCAGCGCGCCCTCATCCCGCACTTCGGCAAAGGCCACCAGATAGTTATGCCGTCGCGCCTCCAGCAAGGCGTCCTCGGTCAGCGTGCCGGGGGTGACCAGCCGCACCACATCGCGCCGCACGACGGATTTATAGCCGCGCTTTTTCGCCTCGGCCGGGTCTTCGAGCTGTTCCGCAATCGCCACGCGAAACCCCTTGCGGATCAGATTCAACAGATACCCTTCCGCCGCATGCACTGGCACGCCGCACATCGGGATATCTTTGCCGTCGTGAAACCCTCGTTTCGTCAGCGCGATATCCAGCGCCTCTGCCGCAGCCACGGCATCGTCAAAGAACATTTCGTAAAAATCGCCCATCCGGTAGAATAGCAACGCATCCGGATGACGCGCTTTGATCTCTAGGTATTGCGCCATCATCGGCGTCACGCTGTCGTCGGTCAAACTGCGGCCTCCCCGGTGTCGGGGAACACTATCCAAGCGGCTTCATCGCTGAAAGCGGTTAGTGTGAAAAACTTGCCGCTGATCCCCAAAGTTCGCGCGTGCGGGCATCCCGACCACAGGCCTCGCGATAGAATTTATAGGCATTGGCCTTTGATTTCGGGCCGCGCCGGGTCAACACAATCTCGTCCTGCAGGTAGTAGTCCTGATGATAGGCGTCTGCAGGCCAGAACGCACTTGCAGCCAGCACGGGTGTGACAACCTTTTGCCCCAGCGCCGCCTCGGCATCGCCAATGGCGGCCTGTGCCACCGCCTTTTCGGCCTTGTTAGACACGAATATCGCCGTGCGGTAGGTATCACCCCGGTCACAAAACTGCCCACCTGCGTCCGTCACATCGACAGATCGCAGGAACAAGGCCATCAGATCGGCATAGCTGATCTTGTCCGGGTCATAGCGGATTTCAACGGCCTCATAGTACCCGGTGCCACCTGCCGATACATCTTCATATGTGGGATTCTCTAAGGTGCCCCCGGTAAAGCCGGACACCACAGATTTTACGCCCTGAACGCTTTCAAAATCCGATTCCACGCACCAGAAACATCCGCCTGCGACCACGGCCTTGGCCGTTTCAGCCTGCGCGGCCCCGGTCAGCAGTATCCCCAGTATCAACGCCAGTCGCAGCATGATGATCCTCCATCCGTTTCCACCATCATCGCTGCCCGAAGCCTGCGGTCCACTCACCCCCGCGTGATATCACGCAAGGGTGATGCGCCCCCTTTTCCCCGGCGCGGTCACAGCATAGCGTGGCCTCAGCAGGAGGCCCGTATGACACCCCATGTTTCTACCCATCAAGCCGCGGAGGATGCGCGCAACGACAGCATCCTGATTTGGGTCAATGGCCGCATCGTGCCAAAGGCCGAGGCCACGGTCAGCGTCTATGATTCCGGCTTTATGCTGGGCGATGGTGTGTGGGAGGGGATACGACTGTATCACGGCACATGGGCGTTTCTGGATGACCATGTGGAGCGGCTGTTCGAGGCGGCAAAGGCCATTGATCTGGATATCGCCATGACCCCAAATCAGGTCAAAACCGCCATTACAGACACACAATTGGCCAATGGCATGACCACCGATGCCCATGCCCGCCTGATGGTCACCCGTGGCACCAAAACGCGGCCCTTCCAGAACCCGCGGCTGTCGCAGCAGGGGCCGACCATGGTGATTATCATGGAACACTCAAAGCCCAATGCGCCGCGCGCCATCAACATGGCCACGGTGCCGCACCTGCGCGGCCTGCCGATGACCCAAGACCCCAAATTGAACAGCCATTCCAAACTGAACTGCATCCTTGCCCTGATTGCCGCGCACAAGGCGGGCGCGGATGAGGCGCTGATGCTGGATGTGCATGGCTTTGTGAACACAACCAACGCCTGCAACTTTTTCATGGTGCGCAGGGGCGCAGTTTGGACCAGTACGGGTGACTACTGTATGAACGGCATTACGCGACAAAAGGTCATCGACCTGTGCCGCGCCAATGGCATTCCTGTGTTTGAGCGGAATTTCAGTCTGGTAGACACCTATTCGGCGGATGAAGCGTTTCTGACCGGCACGTTCGGCGCGCAAACGCCTGTTGGCATGATCGACGGACGGGTGATCGGCTCTGGGCAGATGGGGCCGATGACGGAACGGTTGCGCGGGCTGTACAAGCAGATGGTCGGTGCATGATGCGGATTGCGATGTGGTCCGGCCCGCGCAACCTTTCCTCCGCGATGATGTATGCCTTTGCAGCGCGCGGCGATGCGGTGGTGTGGGACGAGCCGTTCTATGCGCCCTATCTGGATGCGACCGGGATGGATCACCCGATGCGGGATGAGATTATCGCGGTGCATGAACCCGACCCTGACCGGGTGGCGGCAACCTGCAAAGGGCCAGTGCCGCAGGGCAAAAAGATATTCTATCAAAAACACATGACCCTGCACATGATCGACGGGTTTGACAGACGCTGGATGCGGTCCTGCACCAATGTTTTTCTAATCCGCCATCCGGCGCGGGTGGTGGCCAGCTATGCCAAGAAGCGCGAAGGGCCAACCCTGCATGACATCGGTTTTGTGCAGCAAGAACAGTTATTTGATGAGGTGGCGGCTTGGTCAGGCACAACGCCTTTGGTGATCGACAGTGATGGTATCCGGGCGGATGCGGAAGGCATGTTGCGCAAGTTATGTGCGGCGCTTGGCATCAGTTTCACGCGCAACATGCTGCACTGGCCTGCGGGCGGGAATGAGGCAGATGGCGTCTGGGCAGCACACTGGTATGGCGCTGTGCATCGCAGCACGGGGTTTGAAGGGGCCGAAGGGCCCTTGCCCGCACTGGGCGGGGTCTATGCGGATTTGGCGGAGCAAGCGTTGCCACATTACGATAGGCTGGCGGCGCATAAGATTTGACGAAAGGTCGTCAAGGTCGGGCTTGTCTGGGCCCGCATCCGGGCGCAATCTGCTGGCAACGATGGAGTGTGCAATGCTGACGATAAACAAAGCAGAACAACGGGTTGCGCCCATGTATTGCAGTGCGGCGGAGGTTGATATTGCGGATTTACAGGCGTTGACGGGGCGCGTGACGCAACTCGTCGATTATCCACTGGCATTGGCGGTCGATAAGAACGTGCTGATCTATGATTGCGATGCCCTTCGCCCCATGCTGGCCAACCCGGCAGACAGGCAAGCCATCATGGCGGAATGGGCGGATGCGATGCTGACAGGGCCGGGGGTGCTGATCCTCAAGCGCGCCGAACCCGACCACACGATGATCGACGCCGCCTCCGATATCTTTCGCGCCATCATTGCCGACCAGAACCGCACCGGCACGGGGGGCGGCGATCATTTTGCCAAACCGGGGGCGAATGACCGCATCTGGAACAGCCTTGAAAAGCACTGCCTGGCCGACCCAGCGAATTTCGCGCGCTATTACGCCAACCCGTTTCTGGCCCTGATAGCAGAGGCTTGGCTTGGTCCGCACTCCCAGATGACCGCCCAGTTGAATGTCGTCAACCCCGGTGGGGCCGCGCAATCGCCACACAGGGACTATCACCTCGGCTTTCAAAGCGCCGCCGATATCGCCCGTTATCCCCTGCATGTCCAACGGTTTTCGCCGATGCTGACCCTGCAAGGGGCCATCGCGCATGTGGATGCGCCGATGGAAACCGGGCCGACGCTGTTGTTGCCGTTCAGCCAGTTGTGGGACGAAGGCTATCTGGCCATGGGCCGCGATGACGTGCGCGCACATTTTGCAGCGCATCATGTGCAACTGCCGCTGGAAATGGGCGACATGCTGTTCTTTTCGCCCGCACTTTTGCATGCGGCGGGGACGAACCGTTCGGTAGATGTCAAGCGGATGGTAAACCTGTTTCAGGTGTCATCCGCCTATGGCCGTGCGATGGAAACGGTGGATCGGGTGCGCATGTGCAAGGCGCTTTACCCTGTCTTGCAGGGCGCCGGTTTGACCGCGGACCAAATCGCCTGCGCACTGGCGGCCACTGCCGACGGCTATGCTTTCCCTACAAACCTCGACCGCGACCCGCCGATTGGTGGCATGGCTCCGAAGACCCAAGCCCAACTGATGCACGAAGCACTTCTTGCCGGGTGGTCATTGGCAGCCGTGGAAGTGGCGCTTGACGCGCAGGCGGAGAAGCGGTTGTCCTAAGGGCTATCTCTGCGAGGTATTGCCGTGCAAGACATTCCGCCCCCGCCCGACCCGTCAGACGACGCACTGCAATCGGCAATGCCCGCATTGCGAAAAACAAGCATCACCGGATGGGCCGTCATTGTTGGTATTGCGGTCGTCACGATCTCGGCGATGATCCTGATCGGGTCGGCTGCAGAGAATCGTACCGAATGGCTTATCGGACTGCCCGTCGCAGGGATCTTCGCGATATTTTACGCTGCGAGTTGGGTGCGCAAGCGGCATGAGTCCGACGTCATGCCGATTTTGGCACAGGCCTTTGGCTTGCGTTATGTCAAATCGCCTGTGACCTATTTCAACATGTTGCCCGCGAACTTTGTTCCACGTGGCGGTTTGCAGCATTGCGATGATCTGATGTCGGGCACCATCGCAGAACGGCAGTACCAGTTTCTGGAGATCAAGACGGAAACCGGGGGCAAGAACTCTCGGACCTTGTTTGATGGGGTGGTGGTGGAGGTTGCGACGCGCAGAAGCCTGCCAGGTTTTCTGATCGCACCCGTGGCAGAAACCCAAGGATTCTGGATATTTAAGGGACGCGTCGGGGTGGATGAGAAGGCGCTGATGTTCACTACACCGGGTCCGAACGGCCAGGATTACGGGTTGTGGATGGATGCCGGCGAACAGGTAAATTCTGCGGTGCTGCGGCCCTTTATGGACCGGATGTTGACCTTGGGGACCACCATTGCTGACGGCAGCCTGTATTCCGTGGCCTGTATGAACAAGACGATTTTTGTTTCTATCCGGCACAAGCTGGAACTATTCCAGATCGGCGGTTTGCTGGCATCCGAGGCTGACATCATGCAGGACGTCCGGCACGCGTCCAGCCAGTTTGCGATGCCGCTGCGGTTGGCGACAGATGTGATGCGGGCGGAAGATTCCCTGATTGCAGCGATGGATAAGGTGGCCCAACCTCATTGACCCGCACCAGGGTTCTGGACCTTTCGGCACGCAAAGGGCAAGTTGCGGCAGTTAGCCACGATCACGAAAGGGTAGGCCATGCCACATCTTGCACTCACCGCAGGAAAGACGGCTGTCATTTCTGGTGCTGCTTCGGGCATTGGCCTTGCGACGGCAAAGGCGATAGCCGCCCGTGGTATGGCGGTGGTTCTGCTTGATTTGCCGGGTGACCGACTGACGGCTGCTGCGAAATCGCTTGCCGATATGGGAACAAAGACCTTGGCTATTGGTCTCGATGTTTCTGATAACGCAGCATATTCTGATGCTGCGGCAACCGTCGCCGCCGAGATGCCACCGGTCACATTCCTGATGAACAACGCGGGGATGGGTGTGCCTTCGTCCACCTTGCGCGACCATGATGCTTGGGTGCAAACGCTGGGCACGAATCTTTGGGGCGTGATTAACGGCACACAGGCCTTTGCGCCCGGCATGCTGGCACATGGGCAGCCTGCGATCATCGTGAATACGGGGTCAAAACAAGGGATCACGACGCCACCGGGCAACCCGGCCTATAATGTGTCGAAGGCCGGTGTGAAGTCGTTTACCGAGGCGCTGGCGCATGAGTTGCGGAATGCCGCATTACCCAATGTTTCGGCGCATTTGATGATACCAGGCTGGGTGCATACCGGCATGACGGCGGCCAGCGGTGCGCCGAAACCGGATGGCGCATGGACGCCGGAGCAGGCGGTGGATTTCATGCTGGCATCGTTGGAAAAGGGCGACTTTTACATCCTGTGCCCGGACAATGATGTGACCCGTGCTTTGGATGAAAAGCGTATTGCCTGGGCTGCAGGTGATCTGATCGAGAACCGCCCGGCATTGTCACGCTGGCATGCGGATTATGGGCAGGCGTTCAAGGACCATCTTTTGCAGAAATAACACTGGTCGCGCGGTGCGCGGCCGATACGGCGTAAGGGGCTGAAATATTGGGGAAAACAACGTATGTGCAGCGTATGCGGAAGATATGATTAACGTATGAACGTTTGTCGTACGTTAGGCGCACAAAATGGGTTATCGCGTCACCCCTTTGCCGCCACCCGCGCGTTCCGTGTGGCGATCAGCTTTAATCGCAGGGCGTTCAGCTTGATGAACCCCGCCGCATCTTTTTGGTCATAGGCACCTGCGTCTTCTTCGAACGTCACATGCTTTTCGGAGTAAAGCGAATGGTCCGACCAGCGCGCCACCGTGCGCACGGACCCCTTGTACAGCTTTACCCGCACCGTGCCGGTCACATGTTCCTGCGATGTGTCGATCAGGGCTTGCAGCATTTCCCGTTCGGGGCTGAACCAGAAGCCGTTGTAGATCAGTTCCGCATAG
>JANNBG010000448.1:0-2004 GCA_031385205.1 Rhodobacterales bacterium | reverse complement strand
ATTGCACGGGCGTTGATCTTGCAGCCGAAGCTGGTGGTCTGTGACGAGCCGGTGTCGGCGCTGGACGTGTCTATTCAGGCGCAGGTGGTGAACCTGCTCGCGGATTTGCAGCGCGATATGGGGCTGTCACTGATCTTTATTGCGCATGATCTGAGCGTGGTGAAACACATATCCGACCGGATCATGGTGATGTATCTGGGCCGTCAGATGGAGGTGGCGGAGGCAAAAGACCTGATCCGGGGGCCAAAACACCCCTATACCAAGGCGCTGATTGCATCCGTGCCCATTCCCGATCCTGTCACCGAAAAGGCCCGCCCGCGCGTGGTGTTGGAGGGGGATTTGCCCTCGCCTTTGCGCCCGCCATCCGGTTGCGCGTTCCGCACGAGGTGCCCTGTGGCGCGCCCCGATTGTGCCGATGCGGTGCCGCCATTGCTGGCGATATCGGCCACGCATGATGTGGCTTGCCCGTATTGGAACGCGGATTAACGCAGGCCTTCCGGCGTGAAATGCGCGGGGAAATAGGCGGCGGCGCAGGAATAGACGGTGGCGAGGGCTTCGCTGTGGCCATACGGATCAGGCATCGTCATCAGGTCCAGCCAGACGCCTTCAACCGTGATGCGCAGCACGCGGGCGGCATGAATGGGGTTGGTGGCGTGCAAAGCGGCGCAGAGGGTTTCCATCACGCGGATGTAATCGGCATCATTGGCGGCGCAATGGTCCTGATACAGGGGGCGGCTTTGCGCCTCGCCCCAGAACGCGCACCATGCCGACAGGCGGGCGGGGGTGCAGACGCTGCGGTGAAAATCGGCGCGCAGCAGGGCGTCAAGCTGCGATGCGGGGTCTTTGGCGGCGGCCTCCAGTGCGGCAAGCCAGTTCTGCCGGTACTCTTCGGCCAGATATTCCAAGGTTTCACCCAGCAGGTTTTCCTTGGTCTGAAAGTGGAAATTCACCAGCCCATGCGACAGGCCCGCCAGCCGCGCCACCTCGGTCAGCGTGGTGCGCGCATAGCCGCGCGTGGCAATGGTGTCGATTGTCGCTTCGATCAGTTGCAGGCGCCGCGCATCACGCGGCAGTTTGCGGGGCGGGGGTGGCGTTGCGTCGTTCATACCTTTGCTTACCGCAAGCTGCGGGAAATGTGAAACGGGATTCTGATTGACAGGCCAGTCAATACGGGGCCAGAATTGCCCATGGTCTATGACGCGGTCATCATCGGGGCGGGGCATAACGGGTTGGTCACGGCCTGCTATCTGGCACGCGCAGGCATGACCGTCTGCGTGGTGGAAAAGAACGATTGGGTGGGCGGTGCGGCGGTCAGCCGTGAATTGCATCCGGGGTTTCTGTATTCCAACTGCTCCTATGTGGCGTCCTTGTTCCGGCCCGAAATCATGCGCGATCTGGAGTTGCCCCGGCACGGCCTGCAAATCCTGCCATACGAAGGCGGGGCTGTTTTCCAGCAAGACGGCGGTTATCTGGCGATGCACCGCGACCATGATGCCAACCGGCGCGAATTTGCCCGGCATTCCGCGCGCGATGCCGAGGCGTATGACCGTTACGCGCGTGATGTGCTGCGGCATTGCCGGTTTATCCGGCCGATGCTGATGCGCACGCCGGCGGACCCATCATCCTTTCGCCCGCGCGATCTGGGCGAATTGGCATGGCTGGGGCGCAAGGTGCTGGACATGTCAGAAGCACAGATTGCGCGGACGATCCGGTTCTGGACGATGTCCATTTCGGATTATCTGGACGAGTATTTTGAAAACCCGGTCATCAAGGCCTATCTGGCGGTTTCGGCGATTATTGGCACAGCGCTTGGGCCGATGTCGCCGGGGTCGGCCTATGTTTTGCTGCACCATTACATGGGCGATGTGGATGGCAATATCGGGGCCTGGGGCTTTGCGCGTGGGGGGATGGGGGCGGTGACGCAGGCGCTGCAATCATCCCTAAAGGCAGCCGGGGGTGAGGTGCGGGTAGGCCACGGGGTGGACCGGATCGAGGTGGCGGGGG
>JANNBG010000428.1:0-9178 GCA_031385205.1 Rhodobacterales bacterium | reverse complement strand
CCTTCGCGCCGGATTTGGCGGCCAATCTGGCAAAGGGTGATGCCGATTATTTATCCGTGCTGCATCAAGCAGATGCATGGGCGCTACGCAATGCCGTGGATTTGCCGCCAGAACCACAGGCGCACATCATCGGCCCGGACCTGGACTGTGTCACCCACCCCATCCTATCGCTGGACCTTGCGGCAGCAGGCATCACCTCGATCATCTGGGCCACCGGATATGCGCCTGATTTTAGCTGGCTGCAGGTGGATGCCTTGGATGAAAAGGGTCGCCCCCGCCATCAGCGTGGTGTGTCAACGGAACCGGGCGTGTACTTTCTTGGCCTGCCGTGGCAGGCACGGCGCGGATCGGCCTTTATCTGGGGCGTTTGGCATGATGCAAAGCATGTGGCAGACCACATTGATAAATTGCGCCATTATCTGGCCTACCAAGAAGGACAGCCCGCATGACCCATACCCGCATCCGCCCCTTCAACACATCCGACACCTACCCGGAACAAAAGCTGGATAATGATCTGGCCCAAGCGGTGGTCACACGCGGTGGGCGCACGGTCTGGCTGCGCGGCCAATGCCCACAGGATTTGGATACAGCGGTGAATATTGACAGCCATGATGCGGCGGAACAGACCCATAAGGTGATGCAGAACATCCGGCAGTTGTTGGTTGAGGCGGGTGGCGACATGTCGCATCTGGTAAAACTGGTCGTGTATCTGACCGACGTGCGCCACCGCGAGGCGGTCTATCGCACGATGGGGCCCTACATCAAAGGCGTACATCCCGTGTGTACGGGGTTGACGGTTGTGGCACTGGCAAGGCCGGATTGGCTGGTGGAGATTGATGCCACCGCTGTGATCCCGGATTGAGGATATGACCTTTTCCCTGCTCGCCCGTTGCGCCGACACTGGCATGTTCGGCATGGTGATCGCTTCATCTTCACCCGCTGTGGCCGCGCGCTGCGTGCATGCCCGCGCCGGTGTGGGCGTGGTGGCCAGCCAGAACATCACTGACCCCGCCTTGGGGCCGCGTTTATTGGATATGCTGACGCACCAGTCCGCCCCGGATGCCATGGCCGCACTGACAGCCACCACCCCTGACATTGCCTATCGCCAACTGCTGGCGGTTGATGCCACAGGGCGCACGGCCATGCACACGGGCGCGCATGTGCTGGGCGTTTGGGGCACGGCTGTCGGGCGGGGCGTGGTGGCGGGGGGGAACCTCTTGGCCAATGTGGCCGTGCCACAGGCCATGGTGGGTGTATTTGCGGCGGCTGAGGGGCACTTGGCCGACCGTCTGATGGCGGCCCTGCATGGCGGGCTTGCGGCGGGGGGTGAGGCGGGGCCGGTGCATTCCGCCGGTCTTTTGCTGGTGGACCGTCTGTCATGGCCCTTGGTCGATCTGCGTTGCGATTGGGCAGATGATGACCCCATTGGCCAGCTTGCCGCCGTATGGCGCGTCTATCGCCCGCAAATGCAGGCCTATGTGACCCGCGCCGAAGACCCCGGCGGTGCCCCGCGCTATGGCGTGCCCGGTGATGCGTAGGTCGCAATGACCCCCCTGCGGTTCACCCTGCGCCAGCTTGAATACCTTGTGGCCGTGGCTGAGGCCGGGTCCATCGCGCTTGCTGCCCACCGCATCAACGTCTCGCCCCCATCCATCTCCACCGCCATCGCGCAGATGGAGGCGACGCTGGGCCTGCCCTTGTTCGTGCGTAAACACGCGCATGGCCTGTCGCTGACCCAGGGCGGCGCGCAATGTGTGGCGCAAGCCAAACAGGTGCTTGCGGCGGCGGCGGGCATGACCGATCTGGCCAATACCATCACCGGCACAGTGCGCGGCCCGCTGCATGTGGGCTGCCTTTTGACGTTTACCCAAGTCATCCTGCCCCGGTTGCGGCGCGGCTTTGTGGACCGCTATCCTGACGTGATCTTTCGCCAGTTTGAAGGCGACCAGTCCGCGATTTTTACCGGGTTGCGCAATGCCAGCCTCGATCTGGCGCTGACCTATGATCTGGACCTGCCCGCCGATCTGGCCTTTACGCCCCTGCTGCGCCTGCCGCCCTATGCGCTGTTTGATGCAGGCCACCCCTTGGCCCGCCACAGGCAGGTGACGCCGGATGATCTGGTGGGCTATCCCATGGTCCTCCTGGACCTGCCGTTCAGCGTGGATTACTTTCAGTCGCTGTTTGCCCACACCGCCACGCGCCCCGTGATTGCGGAACGCACGCGTGACATTGCGGTGATGCATGCGCTGGTCGCCAATGGCTTTGGCTATTCCATCGCCAACATCCGCCCCTCGCCTTCGCATGCCGCCGACGGGCAGGCCCTGTGCGCCGTGCCCCTGGCAGGCGATGTGCGGCCGATGCAACTGGGTGTGTTGCTGCCACAGGGCGCGGCGTCTTCGCTGACGGTGCGGGCGTTTGTGGACCATTGCGTGCAGCATCTGACGGTGCCTTAGGCCTGCAAAGCCTTTGCCAAGGCGGGCGCAATCACCCCCGGCCATTTGGCGAAGTGGTCGACGTTGAACATGGCAGCCGGCACCAGTTGCGTGGTCTGATCCGCGAAGGCCCGCGCGCCGCTGACCAAGGCCGCCGAACACAGTGCTACGGCCAGCGAGAATTTCTGATCGGTGATATAGGGCCATGCTTCGACCGGGAATGCGGGGGGCAGGGTCATCACGCCCGGCAGAGTGAATGCCGCCTCGGACGGGTGCGGTTTGACCGACACACGATAGCCCGCCTTGACCAGAACACCCACAATCTGCGAGTAGAGAGCCTGTTTATCGGCAGGCGCACAGATGCCGATATCATCAATCGGTTGCGTCAGCAGAATGGCCGTCTTTGTACCCGCATCGGCAATCTGCGGCATCTGCGCGCAAAACGCCGCGGCAATGTTGCGCGCAGTGGCGGCGGGCAGCACATCCATCACATCCGAAAACGTCAGCGCCCGCGCCTTGCCGCGCACCTCGACGGGCAGATCGGCGGGGTGCGAGACCTCGATCGCGTCAATCCAGCGTTGTTCGCCCCAGACCTGTTGGCGCGGCGGCAGTCCTGCCAGCGCGCGCAAGGCGGCCTTCAATGGTGGCACCTGCAGGCGCACATAGTTGTTCAGGCCGGATTCGCGCAACACCACGCGCCGGCACCGCGCCGCCACCACTTTCGCCGTAAAGAACCCCGCATGGTACAGATACCCGGTGGCAAAACGTTGCCCCGCCAGCACGGGCATCTGCCAGTTGCGTGGTGTGGTCAGGCCCGCAGACCCCAGCGTCAGATTGCGCCGGATGATCGCGGGCACCCCACGCGGCAATCGGGCAAAGGCGGCCATCTGGTCGGCATCGCGGGTAAAGATGAACGTGGCCAGCGGGCAGGCCGTGGCCAACCGCTGGCGCATATCCGCGGGGATGGGCAGGGCATCCTCCAGATACAGCACCGTCGCGGCGCGCCCCGCATGTGCAATGGTGGCCAGTGACATCAGCAAATGGCGATAGGTGTTGCACAGGTGCAAATCCGGCAGGACTTGTCCCGCCTGCCCGTTGCCCGCTGCGTCACCCTGCACGTCTGTGTCCTTTACCCTGCCTGTGCCGCCCCTATATCCGCCCACCCGCCCCCTGTCATTGCCCAAACTTGCACGCTACAACGCCCTGAACCGCCCTTGAGGACCACATGTCGCAAGCCCTGACCATCGTCATGTATCACTACATCCGCGATTTCGCCCGCACGCGGTATCCCGGTATTCGTGGGCTGGATCAGGCGGCATTCCTACGGCAGCTGGATTACCTGTCCGCCAACCACACCATCGTGCGCATGCAGGATGTCATCGCCGCCAAACGCACAGGCTGCGCACTACCCCCCAACGCCGCCTTGCTGACCTTTGATGATGCTTATGCCGAACATTATGACTTCGTCTTTCCCACCCTGTTTGACCGTGGCCTGCAAGGGTCATTCTTTGCGCCTGTCGCCCCCGTGCGTGACCGTGTGCTGCTGGATGTGAACCGCATCCATTTCATCCTTGCTGCTACGCTGGACAATCCCGCCCGCGTGTCCGTACAGCTCGATGCCCGCGTGCAGGCCGCTCAGGTGGAATGGGGCTTGGACACGGTGGCCGCCTACCGCGCACAATGGGCGCAGCCGAACCGTTTTGATGATGCGGAAACGATCTACATCAAACGCATGTTGCAAACCGTATTGCCCGAAGCCTTGCGCAACCAGATTGCCCAGGACCTGTTTGCCACGTTTGTGGGCATGGACGAGGCGGCCTTTGCGGCGGAATTGTATATCACCGAGGCGCAGGCCAAACTGATGCAATCCTGCGGCATGTATTTCGGGTCACACGGCGCATCGCACTATTGGCTGAACCGCATCCCGCATGATGTACAGGTACGCGAGGTGGACCAAAGCCTGTCGTTCCTGCGGGCCATCGGGTCGCCTGTCGATGATTTCTGGGTCATGTGTTACCCCTATGGTGGCTGGAATGATGACCTTTTGGGCGTCTTGCGCGCCCATAACTGCACGCTGGGCCTGACAACCGAGGTGGCGACGGCTGATCTGGCCACGCATAACGCGCTGACCCTGCCACGCTATGACACGAACGATTTCCCGCGTTAGACCGGGAAAATCGGGTGCGGGCTGTCCAGAAACACTGACTGCGCCACCGTATCCACCGCACGGATGCGGTCTGGGTTCGCCAGAATATCGGCGACAAACGCCCGCAAGCGGTTATCCGGCCCTTCGACGAATTGCGGCTCGCGCAGCAGAAATTGCAGCGCATGTGCCCGCGCCGCCGCCGGGTCTGACAGAATTGCCGCCAGTGCCGCCTGCAATTCCGCCGTGCTGCGCACCAAAGGCGCGTCGATCATCGCGTGCTGATCCACCGGGTATTCCACCGCACCTTCGGTTACGCAAATCACCGGCACCTGCAGCACCGCCGCATCCAGTGCCGCCGCACTATACCCCGTCAGCACCACATCCGATGCCGCAATCACCGGCGCGGGCGGCCCTGTCACCACATGCACCTGCGCCGCCATGCCCAATTGGGTGGCCAGCGCCAGATAGGCCGCCTGCCGTGTCGGCGTTTCTTCCGGATGCGGTTTTAGCAATATATCAAGGTTCAGCCCTTTTGCCGCCAGCAAGACCGATTGCCAGACCAGCGCTACATGGCTCCATGCCGAAGGTTGGCAGAAAAAGCTGATCGTGCCCCGCCTGTCACCAAAGGGGATTTGCTGGTCTTCCGTCAGGCTAGCACGCGCATCATTCAGGGCCTGGAGCGGGTCATAATCCATGGGGGCCACCAGCCGGGGCGTGCCGATCACCGCTATGCGGTCTGCGGGAATGGCAAACCCATTGACCGCATCCTTGCGGAAATAATCCGACACCACGCCATAATAATCCGTTGTGATCTTCAGATAGCGGCTGTAATTCGCGTTCAACCCATGCGCTTCCAGTGTCAGGCTGGGCACGCCAAACCGCCGTGCCATCGGGGCCAGCGCCGCCAGTTGTGCGGCCCGCGCGGGCGCAAGGATCACCATCTCCGGCAGGCAGCCCGCCGTTTTCAGGCGGGTAAACCATGTGTCCATTGCCCGCGCCAGCACCAGTTGCGGGATGATCGCCTCGTTCATCACACGTTCGGCGTTGATCTTCAGGATATGTGAGGCCGCAGTGTCAGGCAGATTGCGTTGCACCTGCCACAGCAGATCGGCCAACGCCCGCCGCGACCATTCCATGCGTTGCGCAAATTGCCCCGGAATGGGCGTGATCGGGATGTCTGCCGCCAGCCCGCCCAGATCATCCAGCGCCCTTTGCAGCGGGGATGCGCGCAAGCCGGAATGCATGATCGCCACCCGGTGCGTTTCGGCCAAGGCAGCTGAATATCGCGCCGTTGAGGCGTTATAGGCCCCGTTATTGGCCGTAAACACCACGATCTGCGCCGCCGCATCTGCCAATGGCAGCAGATCGGCCACTGTGTCGGCCTGTTCCTGCACCTGGCGCTGCACCACGGCCAAATCTGTGGGCCATGATACGCGTGTCTCCGGCAGAGTCTGCCGCCCTGTCAGTGTGTCCATGCAGGCGGCAAACTGCAACTTTGGCGTCATGCTGCGCGCGATGGACACCAGTTCCACCCGCGCATCCGTTGCAATCGCAGGCACACCCGCCAACAGCCGGAAAAATTCAGATGCCGGCACATGCCGCGCGGTGCCGATGACGATGTGGTCAAACAGCGGATCGTCCAGCATGGCCGTCACCGCCGCGATTTTCAGACACTGAAAATGCAGAAAATCCGCAATCGCCACGGCCACATAGGTGCTTTGGTCAGCCGCCAGCAATCCTGGCTGGTCCACCAACCTGCCCACAATGACCTGCGCCACATCGCGCGTGGCCTCATGGTTGGCCACATATGCCTCGGAAAACCGCGAAACCCGCGTGCGCAAATGCTCCACCGCGATGCTTTCAACGCCACCAAGGCCCAGAAAGCGTGAAAAATCTGCCCGCCCCAGCAGATCGGTCAGGGCCAGCACCGTCACATGGCGCGCGCCCACAAACAGATGCGCCACTGCCTCGGCATCCTTGTAGTCATCCACAATGACCAAGCGGTTTTCCACGGGCTGGCGAAAACCGCTATCGCGCGCGCCTTGCAGATGCAGGCCACCCTGCGCCGCCACCGTACGCATGCCGGCCGCGCAGACGATCTGCACAAAGGCGTCACCAATGGCGCGCGGCAGGGCCATGGCTTGCCCGACAAGACGGTCCGCCGCCGCATCATCCAACAACAGCTGGGCCACCGCCACAAAGGTGGCCGCGTATTGCTGCCGATTGCGGATCAGGTCGGTGACCGGGTTCTCTGCGGTCAGGCTCATGTCCCGCAGGATATCGGCCAGCACCCCGCGGCTGTGCGGACTGCGCGCAAAGCCCATCAGCACCACGGGATCCGTGTTCCGCGCCAGTGCAATCTGCACGAATTGCGCAATCGCTGCTGGGTTTTCCTGCGCCAGCAACCCAAGCCGCTTTTCCGTGCTGGTCCAGCCACGGGCCGAAGGCCACAGCCGCCAGAACACCTGATGCGCGCGGTCGGACCCCATGGTCTTTTCAATGCCTCGCACCAGATACAGGCCGGTTTTACGCCGCAGCTTGCCGTATTGACGGCTGATCCGACCCCCAATGACATCGCCCAGCAGGCCAGCCACACGCCAGGGCGACAAGGCCGCCAATGACCGCAGCCGCAGGCGCGTTCCCGACAGGCGCGTGTTCAAACTGCGAGGGGGCATGGCAGAACCTTGTCTGTTTGGGCTGATATCTGGCACAACATCATCACTTCCCCGCAACCTGCCGCAGCAGTTTCGCCCAATCGGCATAAATCTTTTCTGCATCAAACCGTGTCGTAATCTGCATGGCCGCCCGCCCCATCCTGTCGCGCAACCCTGCATCCTTGGCCAACGCAACCAGACCATCGGCCAGCGCCGCCTGCCCATCTGGCAGCAGCATCCCGTTCAGACCCGATTGGATCAACATATTGACCCCCGCGCAATTGGCAAAGGCCACGGGCGGCAGGCCATGCGCCATCGCCTCGGCCACCGAAAGGCCAAAGCCTTCAAACGCCGATGGATGCACCAACAGGCTGGCCCGGTCATATTCCGCCCCAATCGTCTGCGTCGTGCCCATCAGATGGATGCGCCCTGTCATGCCCAAGTCCGCGATTTGCGCCTGCAGCGCCGCCTGTTCCGGTCCCTCGCCAAACAGGCGCACCTGCCAGTCGGGCAGGTCCGCGGCCACCTGCGCAAAACCCGCAATCAGCAGATCCCACCGCTTGATCGTGGTCAGGCGCCCCACGCCCAGAATAATCTTTTCCCGCACTGTCCCCGGCGCCACTGCCGACACGCGCCCCACCGGGTTGGGCATATGCACCACGCGCGGCTGCACGGACTGCGGAAACCATTTCCGAAATTCCGGCAACAGCACCGTCACCTTTGCTGCCCGTGCAAGGGCCAGCCGCGCCCTTGTGCGATACAACGGGTTCTGATCCCACCTTGGCCCATCGCCAAAGTCCTGTTCCGGCACGTTATGCGTCGATGCCACCACCCGTGTCGGCAATCCCGCAGTGGCAAAAGCCGCTGCCGTAATGGCGGGCGGCAGAAAGGCCACCACCACATCCGCAGGGTTTGCCAGCAGGTCATCCCGCAACGCCCGGATAAACACCCCATGGCTTCCCCGCCATTTCAGATGCGTCACCGGGGCCATATTCGGCAGCGCCTTCAACAGCCGGATCGCCAATCCTGATGCCTTGCGCACACCCCTGCCTTGTGGAAACAAGCTGCGCATCGGGATGACGCCGCTGGCAAAAGGGCTGCTGGCCACCGCCGGATCAAACGTCACAATCCGGACATCCATGCCCAGCCCCGCCATCGCCTCTGCCGTCTCGATAAACACCCGCTCTGCCCCGCCGGATAGCCCCGCCAGTTTTTGGATGGTGAAGACCACGTTGACGCGTTTTTGCTGTGCCGCGCTGACCATGGCGGGTTTCGTCACCGCCCTGGTTTTTTTTGGCGGTTCAATCAATGCGTCATACAGCCCGCGCACCACCGATGTGCCCACACCATCTGCCTTGACCGCCCAATCCACAAAGAAATCCGGCGATGCACCGCCACCGAATTCGGCCTGCAGTTTGCGAAAGACCGGCAAATAGCGCGCGTTCACCGATGTCACTTCACCCGGCAACAGAATCCGCCCTGCAGCCACGGACGCGTCCTCTGGCGTATCTGCAAACAGCGGAATGGCCTTCAAGACGTGCTTCAGCCCATCTTCTGGCAACCGCCCCAGCTTGCGCAACAGGCTGACCAGCAAGATCACATTCGCCTCGGGCGAGATGTTCTGCTTTGGCGGGTATTTCAACCCGCTTTCCATCAGCGACTGGTGCGTGTCGTCCGCAGCCGCAAGCCCCGTGCGCACCAGAAAATCCGTGACCACATCGCCCTGCGCCAGTTGCGCCTTTTCATAGGGCGCAATCCGGATCGCATCTTTGCCGAACAGATCAACAAATATTTGCAGTCTGCCCTGAAAATCACATCCCAACCGCGTGAAACGGTCCTGCAGGAACTTTTCAAATGATGCTTCACCCTTGCCGTTCTTCAGCCCTTGGGTGAACCACGATTCCAGAAATTCGTCCGGCCTGCGGAAATAGGCAAGCACCGTCACA
>JANNBG010000414.1:0-1620 GCA_031385205.1 Rhodobacterales bacterium | reverse complement strand
CGAGTCCCCCTGAAAAGCGGGGGCTTTTTGCATTTGCGGGGGGGGGGGGGGGACGAAACATCCTCACCCGGCGCAGCACGAGAGCTTTGCCACGTCGCGGTCAAACGTCTGCGCGGCCAGCTTTAAACCTTCGACGGTGGTCAGATAGGGGAAGAGCGTCTCGCCAAGCGCCTTCGTTGTCATCCCGAATTTCAGCGCCAGCGCCAAGGTCTGGATGCTGTCGGACCCTTCCGGGGCCGCGATCACCCCACCGAGCAAGCGATCAGTTTTCGCATCGGCCACCAATTTGATCACCCCACGTGTGTCGCGTGCGGCCAAGGCGCGCGGCACATTTTCCAGTCCAAGGACCGAGGTCTTCACCTCGTACCCCGCCGCAAGTGCAGCCGTTTCGGTTAGTCCTACCCCCGCAACTTGCGGGTCGGTAAAAACCACCCACGGCATCGCAGCATTGTCATAGCGTTCAGCCCCACCCAGCACCGCATTACGGGCAGCCAGTTTCGCGCCGTATGCGGCCATGTAGACGAACTGATCGCGGTTGGTCACGTCACCGGCGGCAAAGACGCCTGGGCAGGTCGTCGCCATGTCATCTCCGACGATGATCGCGCCGCGCTCGTCCGTCTTGATCCCCATTTCGACCAGGCCCAAGCTTTCTGTGTTGGGGCTGCGGCCCGTGGTCACGACCAAGT
Source organism: Rhodobacterales bacterium (assembly GCA_031385205.1). Classification (GTDB taxonomy): domain Bacteria; phylum Pseudomonadota; class Alphaproteobacteria; order Rhodobacterales; family Rhodobacteraceae; genus JAAFHS01. The sequence continues at coordinate 934 of JANNBG010000414.1, read as the reverse complement.
GTTCGGCGCGCAGTTCCAGCCGGTTGCCTTCTTTTTCGATGCTCAGCACTGCGCTATTCCCGTCGCGGGTGCAGGTGTCATAGGTCACTCCGCAATGCAGGGTAATGCCCTCGTCGCGGAATACCCCTGCGAGCGTTTCTGACACTTCAGGTTCGGCCAGCGGTAGCAGGCGTGTGCGGCACACCATGGTCACGTTCACCCCCATCCGTGCCATCATCTGCGCAAGTTCGGCGCCGATATAGCCGCCGCCAAGGAACACAAGACTTTCAGGCAGGGAGTCCAGCGCCAGAAGTGAGGTGCTGTCGAGCGTCGGGACATTCGTTATTCCCGCAATGGTAGGAACAGATGGACGTCCGCCCGTGGCGATGATGATCTTGGGCGCGTGAATTACTCGCCCGTTTACCTTCACGCCGCCTTCGACCAGCGTGGCGGCTCCTTCGTCAATATAGGTGATACCCTCATAGCCGGGGAGGAGATCAGCGTATTTCTTCTGCCGCAGGCCAGCGACCAGCGCCTCTTTCCCCGCCATCAGCGCGGCCCAGTCATCGACTTGTGCTGACCCCGACAGGCCCGGAAACCATTGCGCAACCTTCGCGCCATGAATCGCTTCCGCAGCACGGATCATGGTCTTTGAGGGCACGCATCCGATATTCACACAGGTGCCGCCAATCAACCCATGTCCGATCAGCGCCACGCGCTTGCCTGCCTCGGCCGCGGTGATCGCCGCGGAAAACCCCGCCGATCCGGCACCGATCACGGCAAGGTCGAAATCATCGCGGTCGGGGCCTGAAACGGTGCAGCAATCATCCGCCTTGAGGTGTTGGTCCATAGTAACATCCGTTCTGCGCCATTGTCTGCGCTTTATTTTATAAGGTGAGTCAGCGCGAACACTGTCGCGATCGGGGTTTAGATCAGGCGCGCCATGGCCAAACTC
>JANNBG010000401.1:0-13203 GCA_031385205.1 Rhodobacterales bacterium | reverse complement strand
CAAACGCGCCATCCGCGAACAGGTCCGCATAATGCCCCACATGCAGTTCAATCACCTGCGCACCCGTCCGCGCAGATGCCGCAATCTGCGCATGCCCGTGCCCGATGAACATCGATACGCGCATGCCTGCAGTGCGCAATGGCCCCACGAAATCTGTCAGCCAGTTTTCGTTGCCCGCCACATCAAGTCCGCCTTCCGTCGTGCGTTCTTCGCGCTTTTCCGGCACCAGACACACCGCATGCGGCACATGACGCAGTGCAATCGTCTGCATTTCCGGCGTGGCCGCGCATTCAAAATTCAGCGGGATCGCAATCCCCGCCATCAGCGCTTCGATATCCGCATCGCGGATATGCCGGCGATCTTCACGCAAATGCGCCGTAATGCCATCCGCCCCCGATGCCTCGGCCAATAGGGCCGCCCGTAACGGATCAGGCACCGCACCACCGCGCGCATTGCGCACCGTGGCCACATGGTCGATATTCACCCCCAGCCGCAATCGCCCCCGCATCCTGCCCCCTCGTGCAAATCCGACGCTACCCTAAACCCCCGGCGGCGGCGCGTCACCCCCATCTGTGAGCGCATCCCCGCGCGATGCCGCCACAGTTGCCCGCAGCCTCCGGCGCCGCTCAATCCGGTCTTTCGCCTTCTTTTCGCGTGCCTGCTGATACGCCTGCACCAGCGGGATCGTTACGAAGTACAGGATCAGCGCCAGAAAGATCGCAGGTCCAGCACAGCCCACGAAGTACGGCCAATAGATCTTGTCCCAGAACCCCAGCAAACTGTCCCAACGCACAGGGGCAGGTGTAAAGACAGCCACGATATTGTGCCAGACCTCGCTGCCTGCCTCTTCGAACGCCCGCCCAATCTTTTCGGGCGACAAGGCCTCGCGGAACCCAAGCAACCAGCGCCCAAACCCAACCGAAAACACGGCAATCAACGGCGTGGTCAGCGGGTTGGAAATGAACGTGGCCAGCAGGGATGCAAGGATATTTCCGCGCATCAGCCAGGCGAGCAGCCAGCCGCCCAGAAACTGCATGCCCGGTATTGGCAGAAACGCGATGAACGTACCCGCAAACACGCCCCTTGCGATGCGGCGTGGGTCATCCGGCAGCCGCGCCATGCGGTGCATCACATACCGCGTGGCCCGTTTGAACCCGCCATCGGGATAAACCATCTGGCGTGCCCAACTCAGCCATCCCCGTGGTGTGCGCCGCTTGAAAACCACAACTTGCCTTTCGCCCCGTCAGGGCCGTTTCGACTGATCCCGATGCCGCGCAATCTGTGCCACGTCGGTTTCGGCCTCCAGAGCCGTCATAACCGTATGCAGATGTTCGACATCACGCAGATCCACATCAACGATGACCCGGTAAAAATCCGGTTTACGGTCGGTGAACCTCAGGTCCGAGATATTGGCCTTCTGTTCGCCGATCAAGGTGCAGATGCGCCCCAACACACCCGCGTCATTGGATATGGTGATTTCCAGCGACACTGTGCTGACCGCCGCATGCCGCCCGGTGTGCCATTGCAGATCAATCCAGCGGGTGGGTTGTTCCTCAAACTCCTCCAGCGCCGGGCAGTCAATGGCATGCACCACCACGCCTTGGCCCCGGTAGGTGATGCCGACGATGCGTTCACCCGGCACCGGCTGGCAACAGCCTGCACGCTTGAAGTTCTGGTCCGCCGACAGGCCCAGCACGGGCCGGGTCGCATCCACCTCATCCACCTTGGCCTGCGTCAGATCAGGATACAGCACCTCGATCACCCGCCGCGCCGTCAGTTCCGCCGACCCCAGCCGCGCCAAAAGGTCGGTCTCATCGCCCAGACCCAGCATCTTGGCCGCCGTGCGCAGCGCCTTGTCGCTCGCCTTCTTGCCCACATGGTCAAACGCCGCCCGCGCCAACTCGTATCCCAGTTTGACGAACCTGCCCCGGTCTTCCTCACGCAAGGATTTCCGGATCGCCGCCTTCGCACGCCCCGTGGTGACAATATCAATCCAGCTTGCCTGTGGCCTTTGCCCCTCAGCCGTGATGATCTCTACCGATTGGCCGTTCTTCAGCCGCGTCCACAGGGGCACGCGGATGCCGTCAATCTTGGCCGACACGCAGGAATTGCCGATCCGCGTGTGGATGGAATAGGCATAGTCCAGCGGCGTCGCCCCCCGTGGCAGTTGCACCACATCGCCCTTGGGCGTGAAGCAGAACACCTGATCGGAATACATCTCCAGTTTGACGTTTTCCAGAAACTCATCCGTATCATTCTCGTCCAGCCGTTCCGTCAGCGACGCAATCCATTTGACCGGATCCACCGCAAACGGGTTGATCGCCCTGACACCTTCGCGGTACGCCCAATGCGCCGCCACGCCCGCCTCGGCCACCTCGTGCATCTCACGCGTGCGGATCTGCACCTCCACCCGTTTGCCATCGCGCCCCGAAACCGTGGCATGGATCGACCGATACCCGTTGTTCTTGGGCTGGCTGATATAATCCTTGAACCGCCCCGGAACGGCACGCCAGCGTTGGTGGATCACCCCCAGAATGCGGTAACAATCCGCCACATCGCGGCAGATGATGCGAAAGCCGTAAATGTCTGACAGCCGCGAAAACGCGAGGTCTTTTTCCTGCATCTTGCGCCAGATCGAAAATGGCTTTTTCGCGCGCCCGTAAACATCCGCCTCGATGCGGGCCTTCTCCAGCTCCGTCCGGATATCGGCGTTGATCTTGTGGATCACATCGCCCGTTTCGCGCTGCAACGTCACAAACCGCCGCATGATGGAATTGCGCGCCTCGGGGTTCAGCACCTTGAACGACAAGTCTTCCAGTTCTTCGCGCATCCATTGCATGCCCATACGGCCCGCCAATGGTGCGTAAATCTCCATCGTCTCGCGCGCTTTCTGCGCCTGCTTCTCGCCCGATTGCCATTTGATCGTGCGCATATTGTGCAGCCGGTCGGCCAGTTTGACCAGGATCACCCGCAAGTCTTTTGACATCGCCATGAACAGCTTGCGAAAGTTTTCGGCTTGCTGGGATTGCGTCGATGACAGTTGCAGATTGGTCAGCTTGGTCACGCCATCGACCAGTTCGGCCACCTCTGGCCCAAACTGACGGGCCACTTCGGCATAGGTGGACTTGGTGTCCTCGATCGTGTCATGCAGCAGCGCCGTCACGATCGTTGCATCATCCAGCCGCTGTTCCGTCAGGATCGCCGCCACCGCCACCGGATGCGTGAAATAGGCCTCGCCTGACCGGCGCATCTGGCCGTCGTGCATTTTCATGCCATAGGCATAGGCCCGCCGCAGCAGATCTTCGTTCGTGCGCGGATTATAGTTGCGTACGAGGGCGATCAGGTCTTCGACGTCGATCATGCCCCCGCCTTTACGTCTAACGGCCTGCTTTCAGATTACAGCTCGCCTTGCGCTTCCATCAACGCGCGCAGCAGCCTTTCTTCGGACATGTCGTCCATCATCGGGCGGTCCATATCGCCGCCCATCAACAGCGCCATCTGGTCTTCTTCCGGCTCGTCCACCTCGATCTGGGTCTGGTGGCTGGAAATCATCCGCTCGCGCAGGTCTTCCGCGTTCTGCGTCTCCTCGGCGATTTCACGCAAGGATACGACCGGGTTCTTGTCATTGTCGCGGTCAACCGTCGGGGCTGACCCCGCAGTGATCTCGCGCGCGCGGTGGGCCGCCAGCATCACCAGCTCGAACCGGTTCGGCACTTTGTCAACGCAATCTTCAACCGTCACGCGGGCCATGATGACTCCAATTCGGATAGGGATGGTGGAGGCATCTATTTATGCGGGTGCGTCCGCATTGACAAGGCTTGAATCAAGGCAGAATGGCACGCATTTCCGCCACGTCTTCCGCTGGCAATGCCGCGAGCATCTGCGCCACCGTCAGGCCCAGCAACGGATGCCGCCAGTCCGGCGCCACATCCGCCAGCGGCACCAAGACGAAAGCCCGGTCCTGCAGGCGTGGATGCGGCAGGATCAGGCGGTCCGGTGTGGTCGCAATCTGTTGGTCAAAGGCAAGGTCGCGCCAGCGTGCCTGTTCCGCAACGTCTGGCAGCACTGATTCGCCAAATGCCACCAGATCAAGGTCCAAAGTCCGCATGCCCCAGCGTTGCACACGTTCGCGCCCAAAGCGCTTTTCCACCTTGTGTAGCGCACGCAGCACATCATGCGCGCTGTGATCGGCGGGAACCTGCACAAGGCAGGCCGCATTCACATAATCCGGCCCCGCCCCTTTGGGAAAGCACGGCGTGCGAAAAAAACGGCTGCTTGCGACCACAGGCAGCCCTTCTGCGACAAACGACGCAAGGGCACGCGAAATCGTCGTTTCCGGCGGATCCACGCCAAATGGCAGATTCGCGCCCAAGGCGATCAGCGCCTGGTGTTCAAACTGTCGTACCAATGTTACGCTTTCTTTCAGAAGGCCTTGCCGTGGGGCATTTTCGGCTGATATTCAAACATGTTCGCCGTCGTATTTTACTACGCCCAGGTAGTCCACTCACGGAAATTCGATTGGTGACACTGCGTTTTTGAGGGGATCAAGATGTTTTACAAGGACGAACGGCTGGCGCTGTTCATCGACGGGTCCAATCTCTATGCGGCCGCCAAGGCTCTGGGGTTCGACATCGACTACAAACTGCTTCGGTCGGAATTCATGCGGCGGGGCAAGCTGCTGCGTGCATTCTATTACACCGCGCTGTTGGAGAATGACGATTATTCGCCCATTCGCCCGCTGGTGGACTGGTTGCATTACAATGGCTTCACCATGGTGACCAAACCTGCCAAGGAATACACTGACAGTCAGGGCCGCCGTAAGGTCAAGGGCAACATGGATATCGAACTGACGGTCGATGCCATGGAACTCGCCCCGCGCGTCGATCACATCGTGCTGTTTTCCGGCGATGGCGATTTCCGCCCCTTGGTGGAAAGCCTGCAACGTCAGGGTGTGCGCGTGTCGGTCGTCTCAACGATTCGCAGCCAGCCTCCGATGATCGCAGATGAACTGCGGCGTCAGGCCGACAACTTCATCGAACTGGATGAATTGCGCGAAGTGATCGGGCGTCCGCCACGCGAGGCGCGCCCGATGGATCGGGACGAGACAGCACCGCAGTCATCTGCTGCGGAATAGGGTCTGCCAATCTGAACGAAGGGGCGCGGGGGGGATGCCGCGCCCTTTTGCATGGGGGTGTGGCTGATGTGGGCGGATGCAGGCTTGGGCGGATTGTTCCTTGCGGCGTTTCTGGCGGCGACGCCAGTCCCATTTCAGTCCGAGATCATCTTTCTAGCTTTGCTGGCTGCCAAGGTGGCGACGCCCGTGATGCTGATTTTGGTGGCATCGGCGGGCAATACGCTGGGGTCTGTGGTCACCTATGTGATCGGTCGCGGCATTCTGCGGTTTCAGGATCGCACATGGTTCCCCGTAACACCCGCACAACTGGACCGCGCGGCAGGATGGTTCCGCCGCTGGGGCGTCTGGGTCTTGCTGATCAGCTGGGCGCCCTTTGGCGATGTGGTCGTGCTGATGGCAGGCGTCTTGCGCACGCCGTGGTGGGTGTTCCTTGCGTTGGTGGCGGTGGCCAAAACGGGGCGCTATATGGTGTTGACATGGCTGGCGGGCTGGGTGGTGTAGCAGACCCTCTTCCCCGGCCCCTCTCCGAAGACGGCGAGGGGAGGCGCGCGTTCTGCTCCCCTCTCCCCGTGGGAGAGGGGCCGGGGGAGAGGCGTTTCTGACACTGGACCCTTGCCGCATCCCGGCATAACCTGCTGCTGTTCCAGATTGAGGCCGCCATGTCCCTGCCCCCCCTGACCCTCTACCTCGCCGCCCCGCGCGGCTTTTGCGCGGGCGTGGACCGGGCCATCAAGATCGTCGAACTCGCCCTCGAAAAATGGGGAGCACCCGTCTATGTGCGCCATGAGATTGTGCATAATAAATATGTCGTCGATGACCTGCGCGCCAAAGGGGCCATATTTGTCGAAGAACTCGACGATGCCCCCACCGACCGGCCCGTCATCTTTTCCGCGCATGGCGTGCCGAAATCCGTACCTGCCGAGGCCGCCCGTCGCCAGATGATCGCGGTCGATGCGACCTGCCCCCTGGTGACCAAAGTGCATAATGAGGCGGCGCGTCACCATGGTGAGGGTCGCCAGATGGTGATGATCGGCCATGCGGGCCACCCCGAAACCGTGGGCACTATGGGGCAGTTGCCGGATGGCTGCGTGCTGTTGGTGGAAACCGTGGCCGATGTTGCGCACATTATTGTGCGCGACGAGGCGCGCCTTGCCTTCATCACCCAGACCACCCTTTCGGTTGACGATACGGCGGGCGTTGTGGCGGCCCTGCAAGCGCGCTTTCCGGCGATCATCGGGCCTGCGCATGAGGATATCTGCTATGCCACGACCAACCGTCAGGCGGCAGTCAAGGCCATCGCAGGGCGCATCGACGCGCTACTGGTGCTGGGCGCGCCGAATTCCAGCAATTCCAAACGGCTGGTAGAGGTGGGCACGGCGGCAGGCTGCGCCTATGCGCAACTGGTGCAGCGGGCGACGGATATTGACTGGCGCGCCTTGGATGGCATTTCCAGCGTGGGCGTGACAGCGGGCGCATCGGCACCGGAGGTGCTGGTGACCGAGGTGATCGACGCGTTCCGCGCACGGTTCCGCGTGACAGTAGAACTGGTGGAAACGGCACAGGAACATGTGGAATTCAAGGTGCCGCGCATCTTGCGGGAGCCTGCGTAGCAGGTTGCGCTGTCTCGCCCCGGCGAAGGTCGGCGGCCCGACGGCAGCATGAGATGAATCGAGGCCCCGGCCTGCACCGTGGCGAAAAGTGATGTGTCTGACTGACAGCAAAAGGATCCCCCCATGACATTCGCCTTCCTGCTCACTGCCTTTATCGTCTGCATCACCCCCGGCCTTGGCGTGGTCTATGTCCTGTCCGTCACCCTTGGCGCAGGCTGGCGTGCCGGCCTTTGGGCCAATGTCGGCTGCACCATCGCCACCGTGTTGCACATGATCGTCGCCATGGCGGGTCTTGCTGCCATCCTTCACACTAGCGCTGTCCTGTTTCAGACCATCAAATTCGCCGGTGTCGCCTATCTTTTGTGGATGGCATGGGCCGTCTTGCAATCCACAGGGTCGCTGGCCGTGACGGCGGCTGAAGGCGGCTCGCCCGCCCGCATCGTCTGGCGTGGCATCCTGCTGAACATCCTGAACCCCAAACTGCCCCTGTTCTTCGTGGCCTTCCTGCCGCAATTCCTGCCTCCCACGCCAGATTTGCGCCCCATGGTCGAACTGGGCCTTGGCTTTTCCGCCATGACCTTTGCCACCTTCCTGCTCTACATCGTCATCGCCGCCTCTGGCCGCCGCGCCATCCTTGGCAGCCCTGCCGTGCTCACATGGATGCGCCGCGCCTTTGCCGCGTCGTTCGCCGCCCTTGGTGCAAGACTGGCGTTTGAGCGGGCATGAGCGACTATGTGACCTTTGAGGGCACCATCGTACCCATGGTCTGGGGCACCTCGACCTATACCATCCTGCCCGTGCCCCCGCATGTCGTCACCGCCCTTGGCGCAACCAAACGGGTCGCGGGTGAAATCAACGACCACCCCATCAACCTTGCCCTCACCCGCGCGCCCGTGATGGACGGCGTGTTCCTGTGGGCCGGGCAATCCCTGCTGACCCGCGTGGGTATCGCGCCGGGTGACCGGGTCGAGGTGCGCCTGCGCCCGGCCCCCGATGACAGGGTGGATATCCCCGATGACGTGGCATATGCCCTGCGCGGTGTGATGGCGGTGTGGCAGGCGCTGACACCCGGCAAACGCCGCGGGCTGCTCTATCAAGTCGATACCGCCAAGACCGCCGCCACCCGCGCCAAGCGCATCGCAAAACTGCTGGAAAGCCTGCAATGACCCCCATCCCCCGTTCGGCCCTGATCCTCGGCGCGGCAGGCCTGATCCCCTTTCTTTGGGGCACCGCCACCGAACTCTCCCCCAGCCTGACCGATGCAGGCCTGCGCTGGTTTGGCCCGCGCTTCATCGGCCCCTATGTTGGCCTTGCCTATGGCACCATCATCCTGTCGTTCATGTCTGGCGTGCTGTGGGGGTTTGTCGCCTCGCGCGCCACGGGCCAAGCCGCTGCTGTCGGCTATGCCCTGTCCACCATCCCAGCCCTCTGGGCCTTTTTCTTTGTCGGCGATGGCCCCATCAGTGCCGCCATCTGGCTGGCTGCCGGATTTCTGCTGCTGCTCTTGCTCGATTTCATCTTCTGGGAACGCACCCTTGCGCCCCCCTGGTGGCTGCGCCTGCGTGTGGGGCTGACCAGCGTCGTCATCGCCTGTCTGACAGTCACCGCCTTCGGCTAAACCCGCCGCCCCGCCCCCACGGACAGCACAAACACCACCGTCGCCGCCACAATGATCGACGGCCCCGCCGGTGTATCCCATTGCAATGATGCCCATAGCCCCGCCACCGTGGCTGCCATCCCGATCACACTCGCCCCCACGGCCATCGCCTCGGGCGTGCGCGCCACCCCGCGTGCCGCTGCCGCCGGGATAATCAGCATCGCCGCAATCAGCAGCGCCCCCACCACCTTGATCGCCACCGCCACCACCAGCGCCAAGGCCAGCGTCAGCACCAACCGCTCCCGATCCGGGTTGATGCCTGATGCATGCGCAAGGTCCGCGTTTACCGTCGCCGTCAGCAACGCTTGCCAGCGCCAGATCAGCAGCGCCAGAACCACCCCCGCCCCGCCCCAGATGAACAACAGGTCCGCCCGTGACACGGCCAGAATATCGCCAAACAGATAGGCCGACAGATCCGTCCTGACCGATGGGATGAATGACACCGCAACCAACCCCACCGCCAGCGCACCATGCGCCATCACCCCCAACGTCGTATCCATCGCCCAACCCTTGTCCGACAGCGTCGATACCGTCACCGCCATCGCCAGCGCCACCACCAGCGTGCCAAGTCCCACTGGCAAATCCGTCGCCAGCGCCAAGGCCACGCCCAAAATCGCTGCATGCGCCGTGGCATCGCCGAAATAGGCCATGCGGCGCCAGACGACGAAACTGCCCAATGGCCCCGTCGCCAAAGACAACCCCACACCCGCCAGCCCCGCCCGCACCAGAAAATCATCCAGCATGGTCATGCTCCGCGCGGTCGTGTGCATGGTCATCGTGGTCATGCGAATGGTCATGCACATGCTGATACAGCGCCAGGGCCCCTTGCGTGCCCAGTCCGAACATCGCCCGGTATTCCGGCGCGTTTGACACCACGCGTGGCGTGCCTTCGCAGCAGATATGTCCGTTCAGACAGATCACCCTGTCCGATGCCGCCATCACCACATGCAAATCGTGGCTGACCATCAGTACCGCCGCCCCCGTCTGCGCCCGCACATCCGCGATCAGCCGATAAAACGCAGCCTCCCCCGGCTGGTCCAGCCCTTGGGTGGGTTCATCCAGCACCAGCAAGGCTGGCTCCGCCAGCAACGCCCGCGCCAGCAGCACACGCTGAAACTGCCCGCCCGACAGGTCCACCATCTGCCGCGCCTCCATGCCCGCCATACCCACGCGGGCCAACACCTCCGTCGCCTGCACATCCGTGCAGCGCACCGGCAAAGACAAAAACCGCCGCACCGTGATTGGCAGGCTGTGATCAATCGACAGGCGCTGTGGCACATACCCCACCCGCAACCCCGCCTGCCGCATCACGCGGCCCTTGGACGCAGGCACTATGCCCAACAAGGCCCGCAGCAGTGTCGATTTACCCGACCCGTTCGGCCCCAGTATTGTGACGATTTCCCCCGCTTTGATGCCCATCGTGATGCCTGACAGCACATCCGTGGCCCCCAGACGCACGCCCAACCCCTCTGCCGAAATCAGCATGTGGCACCCGTCTGGCACTGTGGGCACAGGCCCAATGCCTCCACATTCGACCGCTCGATCACAAACCCCACCGCACGCGCTGCCTTGTCCAACGCCGCGCGCACCGGCATCGCCGCCGCCTCGGCCACGGTGTGACAGACACGGCAGATCAGGAAGGCAGGCGCGTGTGCCTCGCCCGGATGCATGCAGGCGGTAAAGGCGTTCAAACGGTCCACCCGGTGCGCAAGCCCCTGTTCCACAAGGAAATCCAACGCCCGATAGGCAACCGGTGGCTGGTTACCAAACCCCTCAGCCGCCAGCCGTTGCAGCACGTCATAGGCCCCCAAGGCCCGGTGATCTTCCAACAAAATCTCCAGCACCCGCCTGCGCACCGGCGTCAACCGCGCGCCATTGGCTTGCAGCAGGATATCGGCACGCGCCATCACATCAGCACTGCAATGCCCATGGTCATGCGCGCCAAACGCCACATCCGGCGTGGCGCAACCGGGGCAGGCAGGATCATGCGTGTGGGAATGGGCTGTCACGGGCGACCTCTTGACTTGTTATATTATAACGTAGTGTATACGCTCCGGAATGCCAAGTGGAGCACGATAATGCGTTATACCATAACTCTTCTTCTGACCAGCCTGCTGGCCACTGCGGCGTATGCCGACGTGCCGCGTGTGGTCACAGACATCCCACCCGTGCATGCATTGGTCGCACAGGTGATGGGCGATCTTGGCACCCCTGTCCTGCTGTTGGAAAAGGGCGCATCCGAACACAGCTATCAGATGAAACCGTCGCAGGCCGCAATGTTGGCTGATGCTGGGCTGGCGGTCTGGATCGGCCCCGAACTGACCCCATGGCTGACCCGCGCCCTGGAAAGCGTGCCGATTTCCGTACCGCGCCTGGGTCTGTTCGATCTGGCAGGCACCGTGACACAACCCTACGCAATCGGCATGGAGGAGGCGCATGTCGATGGCACAGACCCCGCGCATGACGGCCTTGACCCGCATATCTGGCTGGACCCGAACAATGCGCAGGTCTGGTTGATCGCCATTGCCGGCGAACTGGGGCGGCTGGACCCAGATAATGCGACCACCTACACGGCCAATGCCATTGCCGCAGTCAACGCCGTGGTCAAACTGGACAGCGATGTCCAAGCCATTCTGGCACCCGTGCAAGACAAGCCGATCATCGTGTTCCACGAGGCATTCGGCTATTACGCCGCGCATTTTGGCCTGACCATTGCGGGGTCGATCTCCGAAGGGGATGCCTCTGCCCCCGGTGCGGCACGGCTGACGGAAATTCGTGCAATGATCGCAGATGGCAAGGTCGCTTGCGTCTTTCCCGAAACCAACCATGACCCCAAACTCGTGCAGCAAATGGTTGACGGCACCGCCGCGCGCATCGGTGCGCCGCTAGACCCCGTCGGTACATCATTGGATCCCGGCCCCATGGCCTATGACGCGTTGCTGCGCGGCATGGCCCTGGCCATCGCGGATTGCGTGGCGGGTTGACCAATCCACGCAGTCAGGCGACGAAGGGATACAACGATCCGGGGCGGCACATGGCAGAAAACCTGCAACGGTTTGGCGTGACGGCAAAAGGTGCAGTGGTGGATCGCATCACCCTCACCAACACCCATATCACAGCCACCCTGCTGACCTATGGCTGCGCCCTGCAATCCCTGCGTCTGGCGGGCGTCCCACATGACCTGACCCTTGGGTCAGGCACTCTCGCCCATTACGAAGGCCCCATGTGTTACCATGGCACGCTCGTTGGCCCCGTCGCCAACCGCCTGACCCGCGCGGCAGCCCCCATTGATGGCCAGATGGTGCAGTTCGCGCCCAATGAGGCCACCGGCAACCTGCTGCATGGCGGGGCGCACGGCATCCAGACCCGCATCTGGACTGTGGCCGACCTGACCGACAGCGCCGTCACCCTGACGCTCGACCTGCCCGATGGTGATGGTGGCTTTCCCGGCAACCGGCACATCAGCGCCCGCTTTTCCGTCACAGATACAACCCTGCGCATGCACATCACCGCCACCACTGACGCCCCCACCCTGATGAACCTTGCACAGCACAGCTATTGGAACCTGAACGGCACCGAAACATGGGCCGGGCATACCCTGCGCATCGCTGCCGACAGCTATTTGCCCATCACCGCTGATCTGCTGCCCACGGGCCATGCCCAGCCCCTAGCAGATACCCCGCTCGACTTCCGACTGGCACGCTCGATTGCCACCGGCAACCCCGCATTGGATACCTGCTTCTGCCTCACGCCCGCCCCCCTGCGCGACGTACTCTGGCTCACCGGCGACCATCTGCGCATGACCTTGGCCACCACCGAGCCCGGCCTGCAGGTCTATGACGGGATGCGCGGCATCCGCCCCGGCCATGGCCCCTATGAGGGCCTTGCCATCGAGGCGCAAGGCTGGCCCGATGCGCCAAACCAGCCGGGCTTTCCCAGTATCACCCTCGCACCCGGGCAGACCTACCGGCAGACCACCACATGGCGCTTTGACGCTTTGTGACGGATACAATGTTTTGATCAAACGCCATTGATCCCTACCCCCTTGCATGGTCTTGATGCGGGCAAGGGGGGGATGCGCATGCAAATCTTCATCAATGGCTTTGGTCGCATCGGCAGGTCCGTGCTGCGTGCCTATATGCAGTCGTCCGGCACCTGGCCCACGCTGCAGATCGCTGGCATCAACGACATCGCTGCCGCCGATATGTGTGCCTATCTGTTCGAATATGACAGCATCTATGGCCCTTGGCGCGGCACTGTCAGCCTGACCAATACTGCCTTGGTCGTGAATGGCCACGCCATCCCCCTGCACCGTACGCCCGATATCTCGACCCTCAACCTGCACGGCATCGACGTCGTCATGGAATGCACAGGCCGCGCTGACAGCCTTGCCGTTGCTCAGCGCGGGCTGCAGGCCGGGGCGCGGCGCATATTGGTATCCGGCCCATCATCCGCCGCCGCATACACCGTCGTGCTGGGGGCGAATGACGCGGGGCTTGCTGACCAGACCATCCTGTCCAACGCCAGTTGCACCACCAACGCCCTTGCCCCCCTTGTCCGCCTCATCCATGAAAACTGGGGCATCGTCACCGGATCCATGACCACCATCCACTGCTATACCGGCAGCCAGCCCACCACTGACGCCCCCGCCGCCGATTATGCCCGATCGCGCGCCGCTGCCCTGTCCATGGTGCCCACCACCACTTCCGCCCAGCGCCTGCTGGACCAAGTCCTGCCCAATATTGCAGGCCGCATCCAGGCCTCTGCCGTGCGCGTGCCCACCGCATCAGTCAGCGCTGTTG
>JANNBG010000339.1:0-3696 GCA_031385205.1 Rhodobacterales bacterium | reverse complement strand
ACCCCGCCGTCAGCCCCCATGCCCACCACGGGCTGCCCTTGCGCGCATGCCGCGTGTTGAACCAATGGCGCACCGTCACGCCCATCAGAAACACCAATGACGCGATCACCCAGTTATAGGGCGTCGCGAACACCATCGGGTAATGGTTCGACAGCATCAGGAACAACACCGGCAGCGTCAGATAATTGTTATGCGTGCTGCGCTGCTTGGCGATCTTGCCGTATTTCGCATCCGGCACGCGGCCTGCTTTCAGGTCAGCCACCACAATGCGCTGATTGGGCATGATGATCATGAACACATTCGCCGACATGATGGTGGCGGTGAACGCCCCCAGATGCAAAAGGGCAGCGCGGCCTGTAAAGACCTGCGTATAGGCCCATGACATGCCCACCAGCAGCACATAAAGGCCGATCATCAGCCGCGTGTTGTCATCACCAAAGCGGCTTTTGCAGATCAGGTCATAGACGACCCAGCCAAAGGCCAGCGACCCCAAGGATATGCCGATGGCCTGCCAGACCGTCAGGTCCATCACATTGGGATCAATCAGAAAAAGCTCTGATCCCATGTAGTAGACGAGGATCAGCATGGCCATGCCTGACAGCCAGGTGGCATAGCTTTCCCATTTGAACCAGATCAGATGTTCGGGCAGGCGTTCCGGGGCGACAAGGTATTTCTGCACATGGTAAAAGCCCCCGCCATGCACCTGCCATTCCTCGCCATTGGCGCCTGTGGCCAAGGGCACATCCCGCTTCAGGCCCAAATCGAGCGCGATGAAGTAAAAGGATGACCCAATCCACGCGATGGCCGTGGTCACATGCACCCAGCGCGCGGCGATTTCAACCCATTCCCACAGCAATGCGGATTCGTACATGGCGGCCCCCGTTTGTCTGCAGGGTATACCGCCCGGCAGGCAAAAGGGAATCCGTCAAATGCCCGCATCACCACACGGCTGGCCATCTGCCCAACCGCGTGGTGACCTGCCTATTGAACACGCTGGCCGTTGACGTAAATTCCGCCGTCATCCCGCGCTTCAAGCTTGCTGACCATCATATCGGCCCCATCGCCCGGTGCCATGAACATCGACATCATCATCCGCGCCGATGCCGCCTGATCCTCCGGCACCACACCAATCGCCACCAGCCCGTCGATCAGCGCATTGCCCCCGGTCAGCGACACGTCCGCCGCGCCACGCGGCACCGGTACGCCCGTGCTGTTGTCAAAGGTGAACGCCCCCGTGCCCGTCATCAACGCGCCCGCAACGGCCAGTTTCAGATCAGCGATATCAAGCGTTTCGATGGATGGCAGCGGGTCCGGGGTGCCACCTGAATCGCCTGAATCTATGACCGCGCCCAAATCCATCGCGGCCATGCCTTTGACGTCCAGCGCAATGGTTGCGGGGTCCCGCGGCAGCACCTTGTCCGGGTCAACCACGGCCCAGGCCTCTTCGTTCACAGTCAGTCCGTCCAGCTTGATCATATAGCGAAACGGCACGACCTCTGTGCCCGTCAACGGCATACGGAAATCCATGTCGATCCCTGCAATCTCAATATGCAAAGCGGGGAAGGGGAATGATGGTGAAGTCACATCGACCACAGTGCCACCGCCGGTGGCGACGGCTGCGCCGCCCATCTTGTCCATTGTAAAGGTTGCATTTCCGGGTTGGCCGACGATCTTGGCCTCATAGGACAGGAACATGTTGTCCGTCTTGTCGGTTTGCGTGCTCACGCCTTGGGAAAAGTCCACCGAGACGGCCAGCCCATCCAGCAGCGCGCGCGTGAAGGCCGCTCCGCTGTTAATTTCGGAGAGGCGCTGCGTGGCGGGCATCGTCATGTCGAAGTTCATTTTCAGGTCGGCGACCGAGGCCCCCTGATCCGTGGTCGTGTCCATGGTGGGATCCACCTGCACCATGTTGTAGTCCAGACTGTCCGACGCATGCACGACGGTAACGCGGCGGTTGGTGCCGGGCATGTCGGTATAGATGCCCACGGGGTTCACAAAGCTGAACGTGGCATCGACCGAAGCATCCTGCAGGCCCGATCCATCCATCGCCTCGGCCTGATAGGCAAAATCGGTCGCGATGGTCAGTTTATCGCCTGCATAGTCATAGGCCGTGCCGCCATCCGCCTCACGCGCCGTTAGCGTCATGTTGTCATGTGTGACGGTAAAGGTTCCCTCTTCCCCGCCAAAGGGCAAGGGCACGGTGAATTCCGGCGCGAAGGCTATGGTGACAGACCCATCGCCGCCTTGCGTCATGGTAATCTCATCAATGCTGCCTTCAATATCAAGCTCGCCAGATACCTCCGGGCCGATTGTGACGCCGGTCAGCGTTGTGACATCGCCATCGGTGATCTTGCTTTCGGCCACCAGCGAAAGGTCGGCCGTGGCGGCGTTATCCTGCCAGTTGGCCCAGATTTGATCAGCCGTTAATGTGGCGTGGGCGGCGGTGGTCATCAGAACGGCCATCAGGCCAGCGGTGGAAATTGTTTTGGTGGCA
This sequence comes from Rhodobacterales bacterium, assembly GCA_031385205.1. Classification (GTDB taxonomy): domain Bacteria; phylum Pseudomonadota; class Alphaproteobacteria; order Rhodobacterales; family Rhodobacteraceae; genus JAAFHS01. The sequence goes on along the minus strand of JANNBG010000339.1, from coordinate 1,202 downwards.
AACATATCAGGCTCCTGCAATTTGAAAATCCCTATCCGAAACATACCCTGCGAGGGCGGCAAGGCAAGACAGGTTTTCCTGAAGGCAGGGCTAACTGCCGCGATAGGTGGAATAGGCAAAGGGGCTGATGAGCAAGGGCACATGATAATGCGCGTTCGCATCCGGCACGCCAAAGCGGATGGGGATGTCATCGAGGAACAGGGTGTCGCCCGTGGCCTGCCCCGTGGCGCGCAGATAATCGCCCGCGCAGAATACCAGCTCATAGTGCCCTTCGGTCAGGGTCTTGCCCTCTAGCAAGGGGGCATCCGTGCGGCCATCGGCATTTGTGACGACTTCGGCAATCTTGCGGTGGCTTTGGCCGGATATGCGAAAAAGCATGATCCGGACACCCGCCGCAGGACGCCCGCGCGCGGTATCCAGCACATGTGTTGAAAGTCGTCCCATGGGCACCCCCTGTTTTCACAACCCTACCCGGCAGAACATTTTCTGCAACCCGGTGGATTTTCCCACACAGGCGCGGCATGGTGCGGGCATGACTGATATGCCCCCCCGTTACCCGCGCGATTTCCATGGCCTTGGGGCCGCGCCACCTGATGCGCTATGGCCGGGCGGCGCGCGCATCGCCATCAGTCTGGTGCTGAACTATGAAGAGGGTGGCGAGAATAACATCCTGCATGGCGATGCGCAGTCCGAGGCTTTCCTCAGCGATATCGCCGGGGCAGCCCCTTGGCCGGGGCAGCGGCACTGGAACATGGAATCGCTCTATGACTACGGCGCGCGGGCAGGGTTCTGGCGGCTGCACCGGCTGTTCACGGGCATGGGGCTGCCCGTGACGATCTTTGGGGTAACAACAGCCTTGGCGCGCAACCCCTCGCAGGTGGCAGCCATGAAAGATGCGGGGTGGGAGATTGCGTCGCACGGCCTGAAATGGATTGATCACCGCGATATGCCCGAGGAGGATGAGCGGGCGGCGATTGCCGAGTCAATCCGCCTGCATACCGAAGTGGTGGGAGAGGCCCCGCGCGGCTGGTACACGGGGCGCTGTTCGGTCAACACGGTGCGACTGGTGGCGGAAACCGGGGCGATGGATTGGGTGTCTGACACCTATGACGACGACCTGCCCTATTGGCTGGAGGTGGGCGCGCGGGACCAGTTGGTCATCCCCTATACGCTGGAGGCAAACGATATGCGCTTTGCCACGG
>JANNBG010000328.1:0-3353 GCA_031385205.1 Rhodobacterales bacterium | reverse complement strand
AGATGGGCAGATTGCCCATCCTACGAAATCGTCCCCCGCACCCCTTCAATCCCATCCGCAATATCCGCCCGCATCGCCGCCACCAACCCCGCCACATCGCCCCTCCGCATCGCCACGAGCGCTTCCTTATGCCGGTCCGGCAAAGCACTCGCCCCATACCGCGCGCACACCACCCGCAAGCTTGGCCCAAAGCGCAGCCACAGCGACCGCGCCATATCCACCAGAACATGCGCGTCAGACGCTTCATATAGCGCGAAATGGAACGCGTGGTTGCTTTCCAGATAGTCGCTGACCCGCCCCCCCGAAATTGCCGCATCCACCCGCGCATCCAGCCCTTCCAGCCGCAACACCAACGCGTGCGTCAACCGTGCCGCCGCCAATTCCACCAGTCGTGGTTCAATCGACAGCCGCGCAAACGCCAACTGGTCCAGATGCCCCATATCCAGCGTCGGCACCGCCACGCGGCGGTTGCCTTGCGGCATCAGCGCGCCTTCCGCCGTCAGCCGCCGGATCGCCTCACGCACCGGCGTCATCCCCGCGCCAAGGTCCGCACACAACCCTTGGATCGTGACCGCCTGCCCCGGTTCCAGCCGCCCAAACAGCACCATGTCGCGCAGCCGCGCATAGGTCAGCTCGTGCGATGGTATCTTACGACTGGAAACGTCCATGGGCCCACCCTTTAACATGCGCCCCTTTATGACGCGGCACCCCCGGCAATCAAGCCAATTCCCCCGGCACATAGTCAAAGCTGATGAAATCCGCAGCCCACCCCTGCCCCGTCAGATCATCGGCCACCACGCCCACAAACGCGCCCGTAAACGGCCCATGCTCGCCCCGCCCGCCTTCGTCAAAGATCAGGCTTGCATCCAGCACCGGCCCCACCGCCTGCCAATCGTTGCCCGCCGCCCAGTAAAACTGCTGCACGGCCCCATCCACCTGCCAATCCCCAAGGCACGACACCCGTTGCAGCACCCGGCTCACATCTTCCCGCGTCACCAGGCCTGCAGGAAACACGTTGCGGTTGTCATATGTCGTCAGCCCCGCCGCCCGTTGCCAATGCGACAGGTCGCACAGCACCACGGTTTCCGCCGCATACACCAGATGCGCCTGTTCAAACCAAGACCCCAGACTTTCCCGCCCCGTCAACCGCAGCGCAGTAACCGTCAACGTGAACAACCGTTCCGGCACCGGCGTGCGCAGCCACTGAAACTCCATCGGCAACGCAGCGCCATCAAACAGGCAGCCCACCGCCACACCCGCCAGCCGCTCGGCCGCTCATGCCAGATTTAGCGGCGGCACCAGCCCGCCATCCGCCAGATACAACCAATCCCGACTCGCGCCCCAGCGTTCAGAACCGGCCCGGCAACGGCCGCCCGCACAGGAACGTATGAAACACCCGCCCCTCCGGTGTGTCCACATATGGCCCATGCCCCACCTGTTGCAGCGCTGCACCCGGCGCAAACCTCGCCGTCATCACATGCTTGTCCGGATGCGTCTCATACGGCCCCAGAATATCCCGCGCTCGCGCCAGCGTCACCGCATGGTCATACCCCGTGCCCCCTTCCGCCGTCGTCAGATAATACCAGCCGTTGCGTTTGAAGATATGCGGCGCCTCCGTCAGCCCCAGATCAGACCCCGCCCAGATCAGACCCCGCACAGATATCCACAAGCGCAGCCATCAACCCCCGCTCCGGATGCCATTCCTGCAACTCAATCCCATCGAAATTGTCATGCGCCCTTTTGCATCCCGTCCCTGCGATGGTTCCAGCGCAGGTTCAAAAACCACTTCCGCCCATCATGATGGAACAACGATGGGTCAAAGCCTGCGGGCGTCACATAAACAGCGTCCGACCAATCCCCAGCAACCCTTTAACATGATACAGCAGAGTTATACGCATCCGTGAACGCCCCATCAAAGCGTTTCACATCCGTATAAACCCGCCAGAAGAACCCATCCGCATATGACAAACACGGCGCCCAAACCCCGCAACTGTCCGGGTTGCCCCGCATATCCAACCGGCTGGCCCGGTTTCAGGACCGCGCCACCAGCCGCCAATTCACAAGGTCAGCCGAATGGTGCATTTGCAGGTCCGGATACCATTCAAAACTCGATGTCGCGATAGTGTAATCGAGGCCCACCCGGCAAAACGACGGGTCCAGGATAAACCCACACAGAATGGGGTTATGCGGCATCTGTCATCTCTTACAAAAATCGCAGGCGGGGCCCCGATTTTTCGCAGAAAAATCAACAACGGCCCCGCCCGCCCCGATCCGGCTTGGGAGTCCCGGATCAGATCAGCAATGCCTGTGCCTGATCCGGCCCCAGCGCTGCAGGCTGCGTACATGTCGTCGTCAAGGTCACAAACTGCCCCGTTTCCCCCGATTGCAGTGCCGCCAGCATCACTTCCGTGCTGTGCAACGTGCGCGCCAGCGAACAGCGCGCATCGCCCCCTTCACGGATCGCCCGCGCCATATCCGCCACGCCCGCCGTCCGGTAATTGGCCAGTGGCCCCATGCTGGGATGGTCCTGATTGAACCGGCTGAACGGATGGTCCCAGCCCGCAACCTCCACGATCTTGCCATCCGTCCCTGCCATGCTGATCGCCCCGCCAAAGAAATTCGGGTCCGGCACGAACAAACAGCCCTGCGTGCCATACAACTCCATCGGCACACGTTTATGCGCGAACACATCCCAGCTGACCGACAGCGTCACCGTCGCCCCAGATTGAAATTCCAGCAGCGCATGGATATTCGTCGGCGTATTGACGTCAATCACCTGCCCTGCGTTCGGCTGCGATGTCACCGTGCGTGTCGCCTGCGCCGATGAGGCCAGCGCCCCCACCCGTTTCACCGGACCGATCAGATTGATGAGGTTGCCAATGTAATACGGCCCCATGTCCAGCATCGGCCCGCCGCCCGGCTGGAAAAAGAATGTCGGGTTCGGATGCCACATCTCCATCCCCGGCCCCATGAACACCCCCGCCCCCGCCGTGATCGTGCCCAGCACCCCATCGTCAATCATCGCCCGGCACTGCTGATGTGCGCCACCAAGGAACGTATCCGGCGCACAACCCACCGATACACCCTTGGCCTTTGCCAAATCCCGCAACGCCACCCCATCCGCCAAAGACAACACCAGCGGCTTTTCCGAATAGACGTGCTTGCCCGCCTCGACGATCCGGCGTGAAATCGCATAATGCGCATCGGGGATCGTCAGGTTAATCACCAGATCAATGCCCGGATTGGCCAGCAAATCCTCAACCGTTTGCGCCTGTACCCCATATTCCTGCGCCCGCGCCCGCGCCACATCCATGTTCATATCCGCCACGGCCCGCACCTGCAGCCCTTTGAAC
>JANNBG010000295.1:0-6686 GCA_031385205.1 Rhodobacterales bacterium | reverse complement strand
GTATGGAGTTGAAATGACCTTTGACTACGACCTTTTCGTCATCGGTGGCGGGTCTGGCGGGGTGCGGGCGGCGCGGATCGCGGCGGCTGAGGGTGGCGCGCGTGTGGGGCTGGCGGAAGAAAGCCGGATGGGCGGCACTTGCGTGATCCGGGGGTGTGTGCCGAAAAAGCTGATGGTGTATGCGAGCGGTTTTCCGGATGCGATTGCGGATGCGCAGGCGTATGGCTGGGATTTCGCGCCGGGGGTGTTTGACTGGGGGCGGTTCCGGGGGCGGTTGCACAGCGAGCTGGACCGGTTGGAGGCGGCGTATCGGACAACACTGACGACGGCGGGGGTGACGATCCATGATGCGCGGGCCACGCTGGACGATGCACATACGGTGCGGCTGGCAACGGGTGAGGTGTTCACGGCGGCGCATATCCTGATTGCAACAGGGGGCAGGCCATTCCTGCCGGAGACGCCGGGGGCGGAATTGGGCGTGACGTCGAACGAGATATTCGACATGCCGACCTTGCCGAAACGGGTGCTGGTGGTGGGCGGCGGATATATTGCATCGGAATTTGCCTGCATCCTGCACGGAATGGGTGTGGCGGTGACGCAGTTTTACCGGGGGGCGCAAATCCTGCGAGGGTTTGATGACGAGGCGCGGGGGCATGTGGCGATGGCCATGCAGGAGCGTGGGATTGCCATTCGGTGCGGGACAGATTTGTTGCGGCTGGAAAAGACAGATGGCGGGATTCTGGCGGTGCCGACGATGGGGGTGCCAGCGGAGTTTGATCTGGTGCTGTTCGCAACGGGGCGGCATCCGAATAGCGAAGGCATGGGCCTTGCGGAATTGGGCGTTGAACTGGGCCGCCGGGGCCAGATCATTGTCAACGACTATAGCCAGACTGCAGTGCCAAGCATTTTTGCGGTGGGCGATGTGACCGATCGCATCAACCTGACGCCCATGGCGATCCGCGAAGGGCATGCCTTTGCGGATACCGTGTTCAGGGGCATTCCGACCAAGGCGGACCATGCGCTGGTGGCGAGTGCGGTGTTCACGCAGCCGGAAATGGGGGCGATTGGCCTGACCGAAGAGACGGCGCGGGCGCAGGAGCCGATTGAGGTGTATGCGACAGCGTTTCGGCCAATGAAGACGGCATTCGCGGGCAAGCCGGACCGGGTGATGATGAAACTGGTGGTCAGTCAGGCCACGCGGCGCATTCTGGGCTGCCATATCGTCGCACCCGATGCGGGCGAGATGATCCAGCTGGTGGCGATTGCCATCAAGATGGGAGCAACAAAGGAAGATTTCGACCGGACGGTGGCGGTACATCCGACCATGGCAGAAGAACTGGTGACATTGCGCAAACCCGTGCGGCGCGCTTGATTTATGGCGATGGATCACCAGTTTAGCACAGACAAGGAAAAAGGGTTGTTGCAGATGGCAGGCAGTGGGGGCCCCTGGGGTGGGGGCGGTGACGACAAGGACAAGGACGGCAAAGGGCAGGGTGACGACAAGCGCCCGCCACGCCGTCCGGGTGACGGGCCGCAAATCCCGCAGATCGACGATCTGGTGAAGTCGGGGCAGGAACGCCTGCGCGTGCTGATGGGCGGGCGTGGGCCACGCGGGCCAAACGGTGGTGATGCGGGGCCGGGCGCGCCCTTGGTGACGCGTCAGGGCATCGGGTTGGGCGTACTGGCCCTGTTTTTGCTGTGGTGTTACGAATCCTTCTATTCGGTGCAGCAGAACGAACGGTCGGTGGAGCTGTTTCTGGGTGAGTTTTCGACATTCGGCGACCCGGGGCTGAACTTTGCGCCATGGCCGTTGGTAAAAGCGGAAATCGTACAGGTGACGACGGAACAGACGACGGAATTGGGTGTGGTAGATGGCTCCAAGAACGAAGGCCTGATGCTGACGCGCGATCAGAACATCGTGGATATCGGCTTTCAGGTGGTGTGGAACATCGCAGACCCGAAGGCGTTTCTGTTCAACGTGGCCGACCCGGAAGATACGATTCGGGCAGTTTCGGAATCGGCGATGCGCGACATTATTGCACGGTCGGAATTGGCACCGATCCTGAACCGGGACCGGGGCGTGATTGCGACGGATCTGCAAAAGGCGATCCAGTCGACGCTGGATACTTATGACGCGGGGATCAGTGTGATCCGGGTCAACCTGCAAAGGGCGCAGGCCCCGGAAGAGGTGATCGAGGCGTTCCGGGCGGTGCAGGCAGCGCAGCAGGAACGGGACAAGCTGCAGAACGAGGCAGATGCCTATGCCAACCGGGTGACTGCGGGCGCGCGGGGCGAGGCGGCGGCCTTGCTGGAACAGGCGGAAGCGTACCGGGCGGAAGTGGTGAACAACGCGCAAGGTGAGGGAGCGGCGTTTACGTCGGTCTATGAGGCGTACAAGCTGGCACCGGAGGTCACGCGGCGCCGGATGTATCTGGAAACGATGGAACGGGTTTTGGGCGGTATGAACAAGGTGATCCTTGACGGGGTCAGCGGCGGCGAGGCCGGGCAAGGCGTGGTGCCGTTCCTGCCATTGAACGAATTGGGGCGGATGGCACCCGAGGCTGCGGCAACGACAGTCAAACCTGCGGCCACGGGGGGGTCCAACTGATGAACCGGATCATGATTGCCGTGGCGGGTGTGGTGGTGCTGCTGTTTGTGGCGCTGTCGTCGATATTCATCGTGGATGAACGGGAAAAGGTGATGGTTCTGCAATTTGGCCAGATGCGCCAGGTGAAGGAAACGCCGGGCCTTGGGTTCCGTATTCCGTTCATTCAGGAAGTGGTGCGGTATGACGACCGTATTTTGGGCACGCCGACATCACCGATCGAGGTGACGATGGCGGATGACCGGCGGCTGGTGGTGGACGCATTCGTGCGCTGGCGCATCGTCAATCTGGTACAGTTCCGTCAGGCGACAGGCAGCGGGGCAGAAGACCGCGCGCGGGTGTTGTTGGAACGCAACGTATCAACGGCGATGCAAGAGGTGATGGGGTCTGTGCCATCAACGGACGTGTTATCAGAGGGGCGGATTGGCCTGATGAACCGCATTCGTGATCTGGCACAGGCGCGGTCGGCAACGCTGGGCGTGGCGGTGGTGGACGTGCGGCTGACGCGGACGGATCAGCCGGAACAGAACCTGGAGGCGACATTCGCGCGGATGCGGGCAGAACGCGAACGCGAATCGGCGGATGAAATCGCGCGGGGTAATGAGGCGGCACAACGCGTGCGGGCCACATCGGACCGCACGGTGGTAGAGCTGACATCGGACGCACGCCGCCAGGCGGCGGTGATCCGGGGCGAGGCAGATGCGGAACGCAACGGTATCTATGCAAAGGCATTTGGGGTGGACCCGGAATTCTTTGCCTTTACGCGGTCGCTGACGGCTTATGAAAAGGCGTTGCGGGGGTCCAATTCATCCATCGTGATGCAGCCGGATTCCGCGTTCTTTGAATACTTGCGCAGCTATGATGTGGCGAAACCCGCCACACCACCCGCGCCATGACGCTGGCCCTGATGGCCATTGGGCTGGTACTGGTGATCGAGGGGCTGGCGTTCGCGCTGGCCCCTTTGCGCATCGAGGATGCATTGCGCTGGTTGCAAGATATGGCGGTTGAACGGCGGCGTGGCTTTGGTCTGGCGATGGTGACAGCGGGGGTTGTGCTGGTCTGGCTAGGGCGGGTTTTGGGCGGATAGCCGCGATCACGCCATGTTGCGGGTGTTCACAAGCACATGAACCCACCGTTCTGCAATTGCTTTGGCGCGCACTTGGCATAAGTTATTTGGCAGGCCAATTCTCCGCGCGGCCTGACCCAACCGGGGCAGGGGCGCGACCATATTAAGGAGTTCGCCCGTGAAGCCAACGCTTCCCTCAGTCGCAATGATCGAAATACTGCCCATGCGTCGTGTGCCGCGTGTTTTCATGGCGCTTGCGCTGGGCATGTCGCTGGCCTTGGGTCAGGCGATACAGGCGCAGGCCTTTGGTGCGCCGGAAAGCTTCGCCGATCTGGCGGAGCAGATCAGCCCGTCAGTGGTGAACATCACCACATCATCCATGGTGGCAGCAAATGCGGGCGATGGACCGATGGTGCCGGAAGGATCACCCTTTGAAGATTTCTTCAAGGATTTTGCGAATCCGGACGGGCAAAACCAGCCGCGCCGGAGTGAGGCGCTGGGATCAGGGTTCGTGATCTCAGAAGACGGCTATATCGTCACGAACAACCATGTGATCGAGGGCGCGGACGAGATCGAGATCGAATTCTTTGGCGGCAAGAAACTGCCAGCCAAACTGGTGGGCACGGATATCAAGACGGATATTGCGCTCTTGAAGGTGGAAAGTGACACAGCCCTGCCCTTCGTGGCGTTTGGCAACAGTGACCTGATGCGTGTGGGCGACTGGGTTGTAGCGATGGGCAACCCGCTGGGCCAGGGCTTTTCGGTCAGTGCAGGCATCGTGTCGGCGCGCGGGCGCGAATTGCAGGGCACCTATGACGACTATCTGCAGACGGATGCGGCGATCAACCGGGGTAATTCGGGTGGGCCATTGTTCAACATGGACGGGCAGGTCGTGGGCGTGAACACGGCGATCCTGTCACCGAATGGCGGGTCGATTGGCATCGGGTTTTCGATGGCGTCGAACGTGGTGTCAAAGGTGGTGGATCAGCTGCGCGAGTTTGGCGAAACGCGCCGGGGCTGGCTGGGTGTGCGCATTCAGGATGTGACGCCGGATGTGGCGGAAGCGATGGGGCTGGGCGATGCCGTAGGGGCGTTGATCACGGACGTGCCGGATGGGCCCGCCAAGGATGCAGGGTTGTTGGCGGGTGATGTCATCACGCAGTTCGACGGGCAGCCGGTTGCGGATTCGCATGGGTTGACGCGGCGGGTGGCGGACGCGCCTGTGGGGTCGGCGGTGCCGGTGATTGTGCTGCGTGACGGGCAGACAACGACGCTGTCAGTGGTGCTGGGGCGGCGTGAAGAGGCCGAAGCGGATCAGCCGATCCCGGCGGTGGCAACACCAGAGGCGCCGGCCAATGCAGAAGTGCTGGGCATGACGCTGTTGCCATTGACGGACAAGATGGCGACCGAGCTGAAGTTGCCAGCGGGCAGCCAAGGCCTTGCGGTGGCTGCGGTGGACGAGTCGACGGAGGCCTTTACCAAGGGCATGCGCAAAGGTGATGTGATCACGGAAGCGGGGCAGCAAAAGGTGGTGACGCTGGACGACCTGCAAAGCCGTGTGACCGAGGCAAAGGATGCGGGGCGCAAGTCATTGCTGCTGCTGGTGCGGCGCGAGGGTGACCCGCGGTTCGTGGCGCTGTCGGTGGAATGAAAATGGGGCGCGCTGGCAACGGCGCGCCTTATTAGTAGTTGGTTACGGTGTGAAATCGGTGGCGACGAGGCCCAGATCACGCGCGGCCGCCAGCGACAGGCGGGGTGAATCCAGCCCGCGCGTGGTCTGATAGCGGCGCACAGCGGCCATGGTGGGGGCATCGTAAACCCCGGTCAGTGGCAGCAGATAAAACCCGCGCGCCTTGAGGGCGCGTTGCAGGGTGGCGATAAAATCGACAGTCATGGCGGCAGGGCAGGGGGCGGGAAACCAGACTTGGGCGCGGTCCTGCACCATGCGCTGACGGGTTTCCGTGCGATATATGGCGGGGCTTATCAAAGTGCCGTCATCGCGGCGCATTTCGGGCTGCACCAGCACTTGTTCGGTTTCCGTCTCGATCACGGCGGGGATGATGTCACGGTCCCAGCACTGGCCCGCGGGGCCACCGGGGGGCAGATCACCGTCGCGGATGACCTGGCCCAAGGCAAGATCGGCGCGCACGGGTGCGGTGACAGTTGCAGGCTGGCAGGCCATCAGACCCAGCGCCACCATCACCCACCCTTGCCGCATGCGCACCCCACATGTCCGGGTTGATCCCGGTTCCGGGACAGACGTTAGCGGCTTTTACACGATCACGAAAGCCTGTGTCGCGCGGCATTGCATGCTCTGGCAAATTGCTGCGGGTTGTCCTATGTCACGGGGCGACAGGGCACAGGGGCACAGCATGGCGAAGATCACATATGTAGAGTTTGGCGGCAAAGAGCATGTGGTCGATGTGGCCAATGGGCTGACGGTCATGGAAGGCGCGCGTGACAACGGCATTCCGGGGATCGAGGCGGATTGCGGCGGGGCCTGCGCGTGTTCGACCTGCCATGTCTATGTGGATGCGTCCTGGGTGGGCAAACTGCCGAAAAAGGACAGCATGGAAGAGGATATGCTGGATTTTGCATGGCAACCGGATGCGGCACGGTCACGCCTGACATGTCAGTTAAAGGTGACGGATGCGCTGGACGGGTTGCGCGTGCAGATGCCGGAAAAGCAGATTTGATGCGTCTCGTGGCGCTACTGGTACTGTTGCCAGCGGTTGCCATAGCCGGGGATATCACGCTTTCGACGTTTCCCATTGTTATCAAAAATGCTGCGTTGATTCAGCCCGTGGTGCGCTATGGGCATGATGTGCTGGGGGCGGGGCATGAATATGGGGCCATGCGTTTACGGCTGGATTTGTGCATTGTCTGCGGGTCGATCAAGGAAAAGGATGTGGTGTTCACCCGCGCCGTCACATCCTCGAACACGGCGGTATCCGGCAGGGTGAACACCACATCCTTTTCCTTGATCGACCCACAGACAATGCACAAATCCAGCCG
>JANNBG010000277.1:0-7844 GCA_031385205.1 Rhodobacterales bacterium | reverse complement strand
GGATGGGCGTGACAGACAAGGTGGAGATGACGCCGCGATGATCGGATGGGTAGGGCGCGATGGCGACGCCTACATCCGGGTTGCCGGGTTCGCCCAGCAGGGTTGCATCAAGGACGCGGGCATTGGCGGCAAAGATGAAATCGACACGGTCCAGCGTCTCGCCTTCCGGGATCAGCGGCCATGGGCGGCCTGCTGTCCATGTGAGGCCGGGCATGGTGACGGGGTCGGGGTGGGCGGTGCGGTAGGTATCCAGGAACCCCGCGTCCATGATGATCTGCGTGGTTGGCCATGCCATGCGGGTGGGGCGCGCGGCCCAATCCAGATGCGACGGGGTGTTGAAATCACCGGTCAGGATGATGGGAATACCTTGGCGCGCCAAAGGGGCAAGACCCTGCATCAGGGCCTGTGCTTCGGGCACACGGGTGGCGGATTCGTTGGCGAGGGTGTCGGCGACGCTGGCCCCATCGCGCAGCACTTCTGGGCCGTAGGGGTCAGACGTCAGGTGCGTATTGGCAAGGCCGATGACGCGGCCGGGGGCGACCATGGCCCAGACCTGCACAGCGTCACTATCGACGCCCGCAATGGAATAGGGCGGGTTGGTGGTTTCCGTCCTTTCGCCCAATTTAGGGTCAAATAAGGGAAAGCGCGAGATAATGTGGCGGCGGATATCGACAAAAGGATACCCGGTGGCCGCCGCAATGGCGCGGGTTTTGCCATCGGGTTCCTGCAAGCCCACGATATCGGCATCGGCGGCACGAATGGCGGCAAGGGTTTGATCGAAGCTGACCTGATCGCCACCATACCAGATGTTCAAGGTCAGCACGCGCAGGGTGACATCTTCGGCAAAGGCCAGATGGGGCATCAGCAAAGCGGCAAGGGTGATGGGCAGGCGCATGGCAATCCTCCATCTGGTTTGGGTGGGTATAGCGGGATCATGTCGCAATCATATGTCAGGCCGCAGCGGGCCAAGGGCGGGTTCCAGCAGATCATAGCAGGCCCTGCGCGCATCGCCCGCATCCAGAACCGACGGGTCGATGCAGCGTTGCAGGCCCAGCCCGTCGATCAGGCAGATCAGGCTGAGGGCGAGTGCGTCGGCGTCGACGCTGTGGTTACGCGCAACGGCCAGTTCTTGCACGGCAGCCACCACATCAGCGCGGTAGGTGGCGTATTGGCGGCGGTGTTCGTGCCGTAAGGTGGCGTTAGTGGCAATTTCGCCCCACAGGGTCAGCCAGATGTTCAGCGTATCGGGCGCGAATTGCGCGGGGGAAACCATCGCCTCCACCAGCGTCACGATGCGCGGTTGGCCTGCGATGGTTTCCTCGATTGCCGTCAGCATGCCTGCATACATCCGGGCGTAAACCGCCGCCAGCAGGCCGTCTTTTGACCCGAAATGATGGGTAATCAGGCCGCGTGACACGCCCGCGCGGGCACAGACCTTGTCAATGGTGAAATGCAGGATCCCGCCCTGCGCCATGCAGGCGAGGGCGGCATCTTCCAGTTGCGCGCGTCTGTCGCCGCTGGTCAGGCGTTTGCGGTCAGACACGGGTGAATTGCGTAGGGTCGGGGTGGCCGTCGGCGAGGATCACGGGTTTCAGATTGGCATGGTGAATGGCAAGGTAGGGTTCAAAGGCGATGAAGATGAAGCCGCCGCTTTGTTCCATGAGATCCTCCATTTGGTGGAACATGGCGGCGCGTTTGGCGGTATCCAGTTCGGTGAGGGAGGATTGATAGAGCGCTTCATACTGCGGACTGTCAAAGAACGACCAGTTATAGACGCCGATCTGATCGGGGCGGAACCAGACAAGGTTTTCGGTGGGGTCAATGCCACCGGCAAAGTTCATCAGGACCAGTTCCAGCGATTTGTACTGATCGCCTGCCGTCTTATCACCCAGCGCCCAATAGGCGGCGTCTTCGGTGGGCACGATTTCCACGGTAATGCCCGCCTCTCCCAGACTGGCCTGAACGATCTGGGCGATGATCTGCGACGTGCTGTCGGTCAGGGCCACCAGTTGCAGGGTCAGGCCTTCTGCCCCAGCCTCGGCCAGCAGGGCCTGCGCGCGCGCCACATCACGCGTGGCGATCAGGTTTTTGTCACGCGCAAAGGCGGTGCCGGGCTGCACCACACCCGCCGCACGCGGCACAAGGCCGTTATAGGCCCCCTGCAAGACGGCATCGCCGTCATAGGCGTATTGAATGGCTTGGCGCACGCGGAGGTCTTTCAGGGGTTCGGCATTCATGTTGATGGTGAGCCATGCGTAGCGGGTGGAGGGCGCCTCGATCAGCACGGAATTTGCGGGCATGGCCGCCTTGACCTGATCGACGGCGCTGACCGCAAGGCGGGTAAAATCATAGGCGTCCGCCTCATAGGCCAGTTGCGCGGCCTGATCGTCAGTGACGATGTAGAATTCGACTTTGGCAAAGGCGGGCTTTTCACCTGTCCAATCGGGGTTGGATTTCAGGGTGACTTTCTGGTTCTGCTCCCATGTGTCAAACAGATAAGGGCCGCATTGAGCGGGGTTTTCGGTGGTATAGCTGCCACCCACGGCTTCAACGGCTGCTTTGCAGACGATATGGCCGCCGTAATAGGGCAGGGCGATAATCAGGAAGGGGGCGAAGGCTTCGGTCAAATGAATGATGCCGTTGCGGTCGTCGATGATTTCGACCTCGCGCAGCTTTTCGAACTGATAGGCCCAGGCGCTATCTGACCCGGCGATGCGTTCGAAGGAATACTTCACATCCGCCGTGGTGACGGGGCCGAAATCGCCCGTCCATGTCAGCCCTTCGCGCAGGGTAAAGGCGATGCTGGTGGGGCTGGCCCAATCCAGTTTCGCGGCCCCCCAAAGGCTGGTCTGGTTGCCATCACGCATGTCGCCCAGCCGGATCAGGGTCACATTGGTGCAGCGTGGGATGATGTCATCCAGCTCGCCGATGATGCCTTTGGGATCCAGCACCTGAAAGTCCGCTGCCACGCGAATGCGCAAGGTATCGCCATCGGCGGCCCAAGCGAAATGCGGGTGGGCGGCAGCGGCGGCAAAGGCGGCACCGGTGGTTTTCAGAAAGGTGCGTCTATTGGTGGACCACGGCATGGGACTGTCCTATCGGGAAATGGCAGCGGGTGCTGCGGGTGGGGGTTAAGGCCTGCAAGGCGGGGGTGTCAGTGCGGCAAATATCAGCAGCGATGGGGCAGCGGGTATGGAACACGCAGCCCGTGGGGCGGCGCAGGATAGACGGAATTTCGCCACTTAGAGCCACATCTGCGCGGCGCTGGCGCGGGTCTGGTACGGGGTCGGACGCGATCAGGCTGGCCGTGTAGGGGTGGGCGGGTGCACCAAAGATTTGCGCGGCGGGGCCGGATTCGACGAGGCGGCCCAAATACATGACGGCGACTTGGTCGGCGATGTGGCGCACAACGGCGAGGTTATGGGTGATAATCAGGTAGGCAAGCCCAAGCTGCGCCTGCATATCGCGCATCAGGTTCAGGATATCGGCCTGCACCGACACATCGAGGCCAGCGGTGGGTTCATCGGCGATGACCAGCTTTGGCGTCAGGGCAAGGGCACGGGCGACACCTACACGGCGGGCCTGACCACCGGACAGCTCGTGCGGGAAACGGGCGGCGAAACTGGCAGGCAGGCCGACGCGGGCCAGCAGTGTGGCAGGGTTTTGCGGGGGCAGGTGGTGGATGATGCTGGGTTCGGTGAGCAGGGCACCCACGGTTTTGCGCGGGCTGAGGCTGGCGGTGGCATCCTGAAACATCATAGCGGTAGCGCGGCGCAGGCGGGCGATGTCAGTGTGCGTTCTGACGGGCTGGTCGTCAAAGGTGACGGTGCCGCCGGTGATGGGGGTCAGGCCCATGATGGCGCGGGCGAGGGTGGTTTTGCCGGAGCCACTTTCGCCGACAAGGGCCAGCGTTTCGCCGGGGTTCAGGGACAGGGTGATGTCCGACAGGATGTTGATACGCGGGCCACGGCCAGTGAAACCTGCAGGGGCAAGATCAATGGCGATGTCGCTGAGGGAGAGCAGGGTCATGGCCGTACCGCATGGCAAAGGGCGTGGTGATCGGGCGTGATCGTCACGCGTGGCGGGGGCGAAGTGCAGACGGGCATCAGCTGCACACAACGCGCGGCAAAGGCGCAGCCGGGGGGTGGGTTGGTCAGGTCGGGCAGTTGGCCGCCGATGGTGGGGAAGGCAGCACTGGTTACATCCATCACGGCAGGGTCACAGGCCAGCAGCGCACGCGTATAGGGATGCTGCGGGGCGTGAAAGATGGCGTCAACCGGGCCTTCTTCGACCACCTGACCCGCATACATCACCATCACCCGGTCGCACAGTTGCGCGATGACGCCCAACTGATGCGTCACGATGACAATGGCGCCGTGGTATTCACGCTGCAGCGCGCGGAACAGATGCAGGATCTGCGCCTCCATCGTCACATCCAAGGCCGTGGTCGGCTCATCCGCGATCAACACTTGCGGCTGCATCAGCAGGGCCGCCGCGATGGCCACGCGTTGGCGCATGCCGCCGGATAGTTCGTGGGGATAGCGGTCGAGGCAACGCGCGGCGTCGGCGATGCCCACCTTTTGCAGCATCGTCACGGCGTTCGTTCGGCGTTGTGCTTTCGGTTGGTGAAGGCTCACCTGATAATCCACCAGTTGCGCGCCGATGGTCAGCACCGGGTTGAACGCTGTCATCGGGTCTTGAAACACCATTGCCACCCGCCGCCCGCGCAAGGCGCGCTGGTCTGCGGGGGACATCGTCGCCACATCCTGCCCTTGCAGGGAAACCGTGCCGGATGTGACCCGTGCATTGCCGCCCAGCAGCCCGATCATGGCGGCGGCGAGGGTGGATTTGCCACAGCCGCTTTCGCCCATGATGCCCAGCACCTCACCCGCCCTTGCGGTCAGGTCCACATGCCGCAGGGCCTGCACATCGCCTGCAGGCGTGCGGTAGGTGACGGAAAGATCACGGATTTCCATCATGCGCGCACCTGCAGGTGCAAGCGCGGATCCAGCGCATCACGCAATGCCTCGCCAAGGAATGTGAAGCCCAGCGTCGCCAGCACCAGTGGCACGCCCGCGATCAGCACCATGTAGGGCGCGCTGCGCAGCGAAGTGTAGCCGTCATAAAGGATGTTGCCCCAACTGGGCAAGGGCGGGCGGACGCCGAGATTGAGGTAGCTGAGGCCCGCCTCCAGCATGATGACCACGGGGATATCCATGCACAACAGGATCACCATGGGGCCTGCGACGTTGGGCAACAGATGATGCGCGAGGATACGCGCAGGCGTGGCCCCCATGGCGCGGGTGGCGAGGATGAAGTCACTGCCGGCCAGCGTCAGGGTCTGGGCGCGCACGAAACGGGCATAGGCGGGGATGGAGGTGGCGATGACAACAAGGATCAGGGTGGTGGCCCCGGGGCCAACGACGGTAATGACGGCAAGGGCAAAAAAGATCAGCGGCAGGGAATACATCGCATCGCAGTAAAGCACGATCAACGCATCCAGCCAGCGCGGGCCATAGCCCGCAATCAGGCCGATCAGGATGCCGATGGCCCCGGCGATGCCGACGGATGTGGCAGCAATGCCAAGCGCGGTGCGCGCGCCCCAGATGATGCGCGACAGCAGGTCTCGGCCAAGCTGATCGGTGCCCGCCCAATGCGACAGGCTGGGGGTGTGGAACTTGTCAGGGACCGCGATGTGTAGGGGATCATAGGGCGCGAGCCACGGGGCGAAGATCGCCATGGCGGTGAAGACCAGCACAAGGGTCAGGCCAAACGCGCCC
The DNA here is from genome assembly GCA_031385205.1 of Rhodobacterales bacterium. Lineage (GTDB taxonomy): Bacteria > Pseudomonadota > Alphaproteobacteria > Rhodobacterales > Rhodobacteraceae > JAAFHS01. The sequence goes on along the minus strand of JANNBG010000277.1, from coordinate 2,064 downwards.
ATCGGGTCACGCAGCAGGGCCCTAACCACGCAGCGCATCGCGCACCCGTGGGTCCAGCCGCGCCATCAACAGGTCGGCGAGGGTGACGACCAGCAGATAGAAGGCGGTCATGAAAAGGACGGTGCCCATCACGACAGGATAGTTCCGCTTGGCCACCGCCCCGGTGATCAGCGTGCCGATGCCGGGGCGGGCAAAGACGGTTTCCACGAAGACGGCACTGGACAGGATGGAGCCAAACCCCACGGCCAGCACAGATATGGTGGGGATGATGGCAATGCGCAGGGCATAGCGGAACACGATGCGGCGTTCGGACAGACCAAAGGCGCGCGCGGTGCGGATATGGGGTGCCACCATCACCTCCAGCATGGCGGCGCGCACAAGGCGGGCGAGGTAGCCGACCCAACCGATACCCACGGCAAAGGCGGGCAGGATGACGGCGCGGATTTGGCTGGGGATATCACCGGGGGTGCCTGCGCCGATGGCGGGCAGCCACTTGAGCCAAACGGCGAAGATCAGCAGGGCATAGATGGCGATAACGAACGAGGGAACAGAGATCAGGCTGACGGAAAGAATTCCAAGGGCGCGGTCAACAAACGTGCCACGCCAGACCACGGCGGCACAGCCAAGCAGGATGCCAAGGACCATGGCCCATGACAGGGCAACGGCACCGAGGATGAGTGTGTTGGGGAAGAATTCCTTGATCTGGTCTAGCACGGGGCGTTTGGACCAGACGTCATAGCCAAGATCACCCGTGGCGGCATTGGTCAGGAACCGCCAAAGTTGCACGGCGATGGGCTGATCCAGCCCCATGCGTTCCTGCAAGGCGGCCTTCAGCGCAGGCGTGGCGCGGGGGCCAAGGGCGAGGCTGGCAGGGTCACCGGGTATAAGAAAAACCATGGCATACATGGCGGTCATCACCACGATCAGGATCAGCATGGCCAGCCCCACCCGTTTGATCGCATAGACCAGCATCAGGCGGGCCTTCGGGGGCTAAACCATGTCACGCGCGACCCTTTCATCCCAAGTGCGATGGAAGATTTCCCTGCCGTTTTCGGTCACGCTGAGGGACACCTCCACGCGGAAATGCGTGGCATCGCAGGTCATGCGGCCCGTGCTTTCATGGCCGCAGGTGGCATCGGGGCGGGCGATTTCAACATGGTAATGCGTGTCTATGCAGGCGGAAAGCGGGTCATTGTCGGTGATTGTAGAGCGTGCATATCCGGTGGCGGTGTGGGTCTGCTGGATGTCGGGCATTTCGGTGGTCGAGGTCCAGCGGGGGAAGTTCACGACCATTTCGCCGGACAGAAGGTCTCGTGTGATTGTGCGGCGTGTGGGATTGGCGACGGAGTGGTCGATGGTGGGGGTTTTGTCGGCTGATGCGGGTGGATCGAAGGATCGAAGGCTGTCATCGCGCGGGTTTGGCGGGCGGATGGGCAGGTCTAGCCGTGTATCTCCAAGCGCGATGGTCAGGGTGGTCAGCGTGGGCGAGGGCCAGGCGATGGGCCAATAGGTGTTGGACAGGGACACGGCGATGCGGTGGCCTGCGGGAAAGGCGTGGGCGATGTCGTCGAGGTCTACCACGGTGTCGTAGGTTTGGCCGGGGATCAGGGGCGTGGGGGCCTCATGGCTGTCGCGGTGCGTCAGGTTCAGCAGGCCCACGGTCACGCGGGTTGACGCGCCATCGGGGGCCACGTCATTCAGCCGCACGGCGATCAGGGCCTGGGGGGCATCGCTGGCAAAGCGCAGGTGCAGGCGCGGGGCACCCATGATTTCGACACGTTGCGGCAGAGGATCGGTGGTAAAGACAAGCGAGCCGCCGTCATCTTCACGTTGATCCGTGGCCCAGTCTGCCTCATCGCCATAACGCCCGACTTCACCCGCGCCCAATCCCACCCAAAGCGGCGATTTAAGGCGTATCAGGCTCACATCTGACAGATAATCCAGCAACCGCCCATGGCCGCTGGTGAACAGGCTGTGGGTTTGAATGCGCGGTGACGGCCAGGCATTTTCACCCACCCACCGCCCCGGACGCGTGTGATAACAGGTCTGCGGCGGCACAGATTC
>JANNBG010000246.1:0-2283 GCA_031385205.1 Rhodobacterales bacterium | reverse complement strand
AGCGGACAGGCGGTCGATCTGGATGGTGACGGCGTGGTCAGGCTTGGGGCTGGATTGTACCCGGTCATTGTCGGGCCAGCCTGGGGCTTTCTGTGTGGCCTCGATGGCATCGCGCAGTTTGACCCCGGCATACCACCCGGCCTGACTGATCACGCCCTTCTTGCGCCAGACATCGAGCATGTCCACGCGGCGGGCGCGGATAACGTTGTTCGGGTTTTCGATGATGCCGGTCACGGGGTTTGGCTCTCCTGATGGTTCGATGATGAGGCCGTGGCGGTTTGCCGATCCTGCCGCGCCAAGATCCCATGTTGTGACGGCCAGCGTGACGGCGCTTGCGGGGGCAGAGGCCGGGCCCTTGGCGCCGCCACGGTTGCGCTTGCGTTTAGCCATGGTCCGCCGCCTTTCGGATTTCCGCTATGATGGTGCCGATGGGGGATGCGGGGGCGTCGGGGACAAGCCTGCCGTATTCCGCTTCCAGCCATGAAATTGCCTCGGGCCACCCATTGCCGCCCAAGATGTGCGGGGCGTGCAGTGCTGCAAACCGATATGCTTCCAGGCTGTCCAGAAACTTGAGCCGGTCCGCGTCGGTTTCGCTGATCTTGAACCCCCAACCATTTGTGTCAGCCGCGTCGTCTTCGATCTGGTCCATGATGCTTTTCAGGCCGGGGTATCTGTGCTTTGCCCCCCATGGCATATCCCCTGTCACGTATTCCGGCGCGTCGTGCATGATGCAACCGACCAGAAGCGCACGGCTGCAATCTGGCCACAGGTCCAATGCAAGCGCGGCCATGCTGCCGGAGTGCTGGGCATTGGTTTGCAGCAACCGAACCAAGGCCGGTGTTGTGTGCCACCTGTGGACGCTGTTCAGCGCGGTCCATAGCGCGGGGGCTGGGAGGGGGCGGCGGGTCATGGGGCTTACCGTGCGATTTGGTTTTGCGGCAGATCGCAGCGGAAGAACGTGACCTTTGAGCCGACACTTTTCGACCGCAGTCCGCTGGTGTATTCCCGCCCGTCACTCCCCGCCCAAGTCAGGATGTGCCCTGGCTGTCCGTTGGCCCTAATGTGCGGCTGGACTGACTGGAGCGTCAAAACCGTTTCGTCATCCCCCTTGTAGATTTTGGTTCCGAGGGCTGGCGGTGCTGCGAAGTTGATCATGTTCTGCATTCTATTCTCCTGTTTCTGTCTTGCTGCTTCGGTCAGATTTGCGCCACCCACCCTGTGTGCGCCGTTTGCGCCACTACCCCCCCCCTCCCCTGTTTACAGGGGGGGGGGTGGTGGCGCAGTGGCGCAGGGTGGGTTTTGCGCCACTCTGCGCCACCTTGCGCCACCTCTATTTTTGGGGGTGGCGCACATCATTCTGTGGCCCATTCCCCGACCAAAACCACTGGTCGCAGCTTGCGGTGCTCGTCCTCCATCTTGCCCTTGACGAGCGCGCCAGACCTGATCCAGTCGGCCAGCATTTTCCTGATCCGGCGGGCGTCGTCTAGCGCATCGAGGCTCATAAACTCAGCCACGATGTGCCCGACCCAATCGTCTGTCTGGTCGGAGAAGCGCGGATGGCGGCCCGCAATGCAACGCCGCTCGATCTCATTCTGGACGGCCAGCAGGTCTTTTGATGTGAACCCGTCGAGTGCATCCGGCCACTCCCATACCTCGGGAACGCCAACCTCATCCCCCTGTCCGAGGGCTTTACTAACCATCTTGATCCACTTGCGCGCCCCGGATGGTGCGAGGTTTGCCTTGTCGCGATCGATGCCGAAAATGGTGCCGGGCTCATCTTTCATGCCAGCCTGTTCGCGCAATTCCTCTGACATCTTGTTCAGAACGCGGCCTGATCTGGCGGCTCCAAGGAGTGCCGATGATCCGCGCCCGTCCTCGGTGGTGGCCTCTTGTCCGCCCGTCTTGCGGGTGTGGTGGACAAGTTCGATGGCGCAATTGCAGCGGTCAGCAAGGCGCGCCCATTCCTTGGCGACGAGGTCAATCGCCCCGCTCGCGTTTTCACTGACGCGGTGGCTGGAGACGAATGGGTCAACAATCAGAACGTCTATCCCGCGTTCCTTGATGGCTGCCTCCAGCGCATCCATTTCAGGCTTCACGATTACGGTTTGCCCCCCCACATCGACGGCGGTGCAGAGTGGTCGTTCGCGGCCTGTATCGAGGAAAAGGCGGCCTTCCACTTCATCAGGTCTAATGCCGTGGTGCATCATCGCCGCGATTACACGGCGGTCCATTTCGTCGGATGGGTCTTCGAGGTTGTAGACCCAAGCCTTTAAGCCAGCATTG
>JANNBG010000168.1:0-19975 GCA_031385205.1 Rhodobacterales bacterium | reverse complement strand
GGCGCATCCCGCGCCACGGATTTGCGCAAGGCGGCGAAGAAGTCTTGCGCCAGCTGCCCATTCATCGATTCCAACTCTGGCGGGCGGCCCGGCGTGGCCACGGCCAGCAACAACTGCTGCGTATCGCGCACTGCACCCGCGCGGCTGACGGGCACGTCAAAATTGATCGTATCACCGGAAAACGTGAGGTAGCCGCCCAGATCCTGCACCACGCCATTATCGTCGATCAGCACCAGCGTCACATAGCGCCCCGCCGCATTGCGCAATGACCCCTTCAGCCGCCCGCCACTGACCAGATTGTCACTCTCCAGCCCCAGGGCCAATGGATAGGCCGGGTAACGCGCGCCTTCGCGCACGAAATTCAGGGCCGCACATTGGCGCGGGTCGACCAGCACAGCGGCACGGGCGGGGGTGGGGCTGACACCGGCCAGCAGTTCATCGGCAAAGGTCAGGATATCCGCCTCGTTCGCCGCCAGCATTTCCAAGGTCACAGTACCCGCCGCATTGCGCCGAGGCGTGGCGACAAGGCACGGCAAGGCCAATTGCCCCCGGATACGCAGGATGAATTGATCGACCTGCCCCGGTGTGCCCGGCGTGCCTTCTGCCAGGGGGGGCGGTGTGGGGGTTTCCACCACGGGTTCGGGTGGGGGCACAGATTGCACCGGGGCAATGGGGGCCGGTTGCGCGATGGATGAGGCCCCGATCACCTCGGCACTACCAAGCGGGGCCAGCGCCGCGAGGGTGTCTTCATCCGGCAGTAGTGGGCTGATTTCTGTCGTAGCCACGGGGGCGATCACTTCGGGTGCTGCGGGGGCGACGGGGGCCACCGGTTCCGCCACCAGCGCGTCAGGGGCCAGCGGCTGCACTGCGGCCAATGTTTCGGGCTCCGCTGCTGTGACCGGGGCAATGTCCTCCGGCGCTGTGGGTGGCAGCAGTTCTGGTTGCGGCAAGGGTTCTGCCACAGGCTCTGTCACCGCGACATCCAGCGTTTCGGGGGCCAGATCCAGCACTGACAGGGTCACCGCCATGGGTTCGGGGGCGGCGGGTTGGAAACTGGCGAAATCCAGCAGAGGCGTCAGGAAATACGCAAACAACGCACCATGCAGCAGGATCGACAGCCCAAACGACTGTGCCCACATGCCGGTTTGGCGCGCCACGCCGATCATGGCTGCTTTTTCGTTTTCAGTGTCACCAGCCGCAAGTCCACCTCGGCCAAATCAGGGCGAGTCACGATCTGCAACAGGCTTTCGGCGGGCGCATCACGGTTGACCAGCACATGCAAAACCAAGGGCCGCGGCATATCTTGCAGCGCCACGAAAAGGAATTCGGGTGCAACGGGCGCGCCGTCCAGTTGCCATGCGCCCGATGCGGTGACCACCAGAATAGGCGATGGCAGACGGTCCAGCGGCAGTTCTGATGTCTCGGCCAGCTTCATATCCTGGGTCTGGCGGTTGGGTGTCTGGCCGATGATCAGAAAGAAAAACAGCAGCAGAAAGACGATGTTCACGATCGCAAAGGACACATCCATTTCGATCTTCGCTGCGCGGGGCGGAAGGCGTTTCATCCGCCGCGTCCCGCCAGTTGTACATCCGTGATGCCGCCTGCGGTCAGCGCCTCCAGCACCGATGTCAGGTCTTGCACTTTGGCCTCGGGTCGCACGATCAATGTCACGCTGGTGGTGCCCGTGGCCGCCAGTGCCGCTGTCAGTTCGCGCAACTTATCCATATCGAACGGCTGCCCGCCAGCAATCACGGATCCCGCCTGCACCGTCCACACCGTGGCATCCGTGCCCGGCCCCGGTTGCGCGGGATCCGTGCCATTGCCGCCCACGCCACCCGGTGTGGACAGCGCACCCTTGAGCGAGATCAGGGAATAAGGGGCCACGTTTGACGACAACATGAAATAGATCAGCAGCTGAAACATCGCATCCGCCAAGGGCGTCAGCGCGATGCGGTACCGCTTTGGATTGCGGCGCACGGATAAGGCGTCATCCCGATAGGCCATCTGCGCCCCCGATCAGCGCCCACCGGCGGGCGGGTCAATACGGCCATGGATGGCAGCAGAAATCAGGGGTTCCATCGTCTGACGTTCCGTCTCGATCCGCCCTTCCAGCCAGGTTGCGGCAAAATAGGTGATCAGCGCGATGCCAAGCCCGGCTGCCGTTGTGGTCAGCGCCGTCCAGATGCCACCGGCCAGCTGAATCGGGTCGGCCAAACCGCCCGCCGATTGCGACAGCGCGCCAAACGAATCAATCATCCCAATGACGGTGCCCAGCAGGCCCAGCATCGGGGCCGCCTGCACGGTGGTTTCCAGCACTTTCATGCGGCGGGTCATCGCTGTCAATTCGGTCAGCGCGGTCTGACGGCCCAGTTCTTCGGCATAAGCCGTGTCACCGGGGCGCGCACGCATGCTGATGATGATGGAGTGCAGAATACGGGTCAGCACGGTTTTACGCCCTGCCGCGCGCGCGACGGCCTGATCGGTGCGCCCGCCCAGCCAGTCATCCAGCACCATTTCGGCGGGTTTGTGCCGCCCCACGCCCATCCGGGCGAACTGAATGATCTTGAAGAAGAACACGGTCACCGCTGCGATGGACAGCACACCAAGCGCCACGAACACGATCAGTGTGGTCGGGCCAAGGGCGGAAATATCAGGCATATTCATGATGTTGCCTTACAACCCGAACTGAATTGCGGTGCGCGAGGCGGTGGCCAGTGTCGTTAAACAATCTGGCACGGCAGCCCCGCCCGTTGTGGTGCATTGCGCCACATCATTGACCACAATGCGCGAGATTTGGGTGCAGGTCTGGCTGGGAATGTCAAACTGCACCACCTTGGTCTTGCCCACGGCGAGCGCGCCGAAATCCAACACGATCAGCCGGGTCACCGACCCTGTGCCATCAAACACGGCCATTTGGAAACTGGTCTTTTCCAAGGGGGCCGTCATGCCATTGTTGGCGACATAGGTCAGGCGGCAGCCGCCATCGGCAGTGTCACCCGTGCTGTTCAATTCCAGCGCCAGGGCGGGTTTGGCATCCTGAGCATGGGCGAGGGTGGCCGTCAGGCAAAAGGCGGTTGTCAAAAACGCGTTGGTCAAATGCATCACATATCCCCGATCATTCACGGTCCGGCACGGGCACGTTGCCCGGAGGCGGGATCAATACGCGAATGGTCGGGATTCAGCGGCACCTGTCAAGGTCAGACATGCCTTAGCGGAACACACCGATGGACCAGGTCGCACGAATGCGGCTGCGATCGACGGTTTCCGGCGCAGAAATGGGCACGGCAGCGCGCGCTCTGGCCCGGGTGACCGGGAAGGCCACGGGTACAAGCATGGGCTTTGGTACCGGTCGGACCAGCGCCATTGTCATGGAAACAGGCGTGATGATGGCCATGGGAAGCAGCACATCGTCGGCATCGCGTGCGAATGCCGGCACGGATGCAAAGCTGCTGGCTGCAACCAGGCACAAGACAAGGGAAGCACGGGCATGACGGCGCATTTTGCGAGCCATTGAAAAATACCTTGTGTCCATGAATATCACCTTCATGATAGCGAAGTTGACGCATTATCGCAACGATAGGCATAGCGTCTGATTCTGACGGAACTGAGGCGATGACACCAATCGGCAGGATTGTGGGTTTGGCGCTGTTTTTGGCATCGCCTGCGCATGCCGAGTTTGCCGTCTGCAACCAATCCTTCGATGTGGTGAATGTGGCCATTGGTCAGTATGAACGCAGCGATTTTGTGACACGGGGCTGGTGGACGGTGGGCCCAAACCAATGCGCAAATGTGATCAAAGAGAAACTGGAGACGCGATATGTCTATGTTTTCGCTCAGGATGTGTTTGGCAACGCGATCCTGAACGGGGGTACATCGATGTGTGTGGGGCCGAAACGGTTTGAAATTCAGGGCGAGGCGGACTGCGCGGTGCGCGGGTATGTCGATGTGCCCTATGTCGAGGTAGATACGCAACGCACGGAACGCTGGACGCTGTTTTTGTCACCACAGGGGGCAGGCGGATGACTGTGGCAGGTTGGACACTTTCTGTCGGATTTGCGGCGCTTTTTGCGATTCCGGCGCTGGCAGAAGGGCGTGTTGCGCTGATTGTCGCCGCAACCGGCGAGGGTGCGGAGGCCAAGGCGGTACGCGGTGACGCACAGGATTTGTCCGAGTCGTTGTTCGGCATGGGCTTTACGGTGACACGGTTGGAAAACCCGACGGCGGCACAGGTTGGCACGGTTGCGGCAGGTCTGCCGCGCGATGGAACGGCATTGTTCTACTTTGCTGGCCCGGCGGTGGATGAGGCGGGTGCGATGGTTTTGCAGCTGGGTGCGGAAAAACTGCCCTTGGATGCCACGATTGCCAGCCTGCAAGCACGGCGCACGGGGCAAACGCTGGTATTGCTGGATACCTGCCACGGTGAAGGTGCGGCCTTGCCAGAGCCAGCAGCGGCGGCAAATCTGTTTGTGGCCATGCCGAATGCACCGGAGGTGGCTTGCGTGCCGGATGCGCCGGGTCTGACAGCGCAGTTTCTGGAAAAGGTGGCAGCACCGGGGGTGCCGTTGACAGAGGCGATGCCTGCAACGCCCGTGCTGGGCGCCGGGCAACCACCCGCAGCGCCGGGCCTGTGGGTGCGGTCCAGCCTGACCACGCCCTTTACGTTTCGGGTGGCGCAAAGTGGCACGCAACTGTCGGCCGCCGATTACCGCATGCTGGAACGTCTGCCTGCGGCGGAGCGGGAAACGCTGCTGGCACTGTGGCAGGCGGCAGGCATTGCGGTGGACATTGACAGGCCAGCGGGCGGGGCAATCACTGCCGTGGTGCAGGATCAGGTGATCATCGCATCACCCGTGCAACCTGTGACGGCCAGCATCATCACACCCGTGGCCAATGTCATCTCGCCCATCGTGGCGGGGGCCGAGGTGCAGGGCGAACAGTTGGCGATCTTGACAGCGGCCCCGGCGCGCAGCGGCGCACGCCCGGTGCCGGGGGCAGGTGGGTTACCGCAACCGTCGGTTATTCTGGGCGACGCGCCAACATTGGTGGCACTGGACGTGGCACCACCCCCGGTCATACCGCCACCGGCGCAGGTGTTGGATTATACCGATGTCACAGCGCGTGCGGCGGCCAAGGCGGTGGATCCTGCGGCCTATGACCAGTTGGTGCTGACCGGGGCCTATGACCCGCCTGTGCAAGACCTGCCGGTCGCGGTGCAGACGGAATTGAAACGTATGGGCTGCTATCGTGGGGGCGTTGACGGGCAATGGGGGCCGGGGTCACGCCGGGCGCTGCAGTTGTATTTCGACACTTTGCAAGTGGCGACGACGACGCAGGAGCCGACGATCGAGGTGTTCCGTCAGCTGCTGCAAAAGGGCGATGTGGCCTGCCCGGTGCCGGTTGCCGTAGCGGCACCAGTGGCGACAACGACGCGCAACACCACGCGTGCGACAACACAGGCAGCCCCCACCACGCGCCGCCAACCGGCGGCACAGCCCGCAGCCCCAGCGGCCCCGGCGACAACAGGCCGCCGCATCCGGCAAAATACAGGGACCGGGGCGTTCAGGTAACGCCCGCGCGCCATGGAAATAGACCCGCAGTTCAAACGTACCGGCCAAACCTCTGCCAAGCGCAGGGCGGCACGCTTGCGCCAACGGCTGGCGGTTGGTTTGGCAGGGGCTGTTGTGCTTGGATTGCTGGGTTGGGGCGTTCGGGGATTTTGGCTCAACGGCGGTGAGACTGAAATTGCCGCAACCGAAGGTGATGACGACCAGATCGCGCAGATGGATGAAGGCGCGCAAACGGCGGCCAGCATCCGTGTGGAAACGCCGTTTGTGGATATCGCCGGCGACCCGATGATCCTGCGGTTTGAATCGGGTGCCGACCGCAAGGCTGTTGCCTTCCCCGGCCCCCCCACACTGGATGCCGCACGCTTTGGCCCGGTGATCGACGGGCGCTTTGTACTGGTGCGCGATGACCTGATCGTGTCGGAAAAGCAGTTGATGACCGCCCTGCCTTCCAGCCGTGAGGATTTCGCGTTCTTTCAGGCGCAACGCAGCCAATCGTTTGCGACGACCGCCCCGGTTTTGCCCGACACGCCGTTGCCGGATGTCGTGCCAGAAGCAACGGAAGCTGGTGCAGAGGTCGTCGTCACGGGCGATGACAACAGTTGGGGCGAGTCGCTTTCAGGCGAACCGGTCACGGTGACCTATACGGAAACGGTCATTCAGAACACCACCAGCATCGCCTTTGTGAAACCCGAGGCGGTGCGTGCGCCGATCTACAAGGATGTCGTGTTGCGCATTCAGGCGGCGCGCACGCTGGCCGATGTGCTGAAATCGAATGGCTTTACCGATGAACAGGGCACCGCCTTTGCCGCGCTGGCCGAACCGCTGTTGCCTGACCTTGCTGCCATCCCGCTGGGCAGCATCATTGCCCTGCGCCTGAAACCCGATCCGAAACTGCCTGAGGTGCTGAACCTGTCACTCTATGGCCCCAGCGCCTATATCGGCGCGTTGGCGCGTATCGCTCCAGGGCGTTATGTGCCGGGTGCCGATGCCTGGATCGACGATGATCTGCCACGGCTTGCCTCATCCCAAGGGGCGACTGAAACGGTGGTTGCACAGAACTTCCGCCTGCTGGACGGGTTTTACAGCGGGGCGATCCGCAATGGTGTGCCGACTGCGCTGGTGGGTGAGGCGATTGTCCTGATGTCAAAGTCGTTTGATATGGAGGTGATTGCAGCAGAGGGTGACCGCATGACGCTGCTCTATGCGCCAGCGGCATCTGATGCGGGGTCAGGCCCGGCACAGATTGTATTTGCCAGCATTGCGGGGCCATCAGGGGATAAGACCTGCTATGTCACGGCCAATCCGACAGAGCCGGGGAAATACGCGTGTTTCAGCAATACCGGGCGCGCCGCACCCAGCACGGGGCAATTGGGCGGCGGGCTGATCCAACCCACGCAGGGCACGCTGACATCGACCTTTGGCCCGCGGTTTCACCCCATCCTCAAGGTTGTCAAACTACATGGTGGCGTGGATTGGGCGGGCCCAACCGGTACGCCTATTGTGGCCGCTGGGGACGGGACGATCAACTTTGCCGGCGTGTCGTCCAGCTATGGCAATGTGGTCTATATCGACCACGCAGGGGGCATCCAGACGCGCTATGCCCACATGAACGCCTTTGCCGATGGCATCAAGACGGGCGGCGTGGTCAAGGCGGGCGATCTGATCGGCTACATCGGCACCACCGGCCGTTCAACCGGGCCGCACTTGCATTTCGAGGTGCATCTGAATGGCGTTGCGGTGGACCCCTTTACGCTTGGTGGGGCTGGCGCTCCGCAAGGCGAGGTCGCCGCACCACAAGGCGGGCTGACCGCATCAGATGCAGTGGAACAGCTGACAAATATCATCATCAAGGTGGAAAGCGGCGGCAATGCCACGGCCAAGAATCCGCTGTCATCGGCCACAGGTCTGGGGCAGTTCATCGAAAGCACATGGTTGCGCATGATGCAGGACTATCGCCCCGACCTGACCGCCAACATGTCACGCGACGAGGTGCTGAACTTGCGCAACGACCCCACATTGTCGCGTGAAATGGTGCAGAACCTGGCACGCGAGAATGAAAGCTTTCTACGCTCAAAGGGGCATGCCATTACGGCAGGGCGGCTTTATCTGGCGCACTTCCTGGGGCCAGGGGGGGCGTCCACGGTGCTGTCTGCGACGGATGACCAACGCATCATCGATGTGATGGGGCAGGGTGTGGTCAGCGCGAACCCGTTTCTGGCCAACTATACTGTCGCCGATCTGAAGAACTGGGCGGAACGCAAGATGAGCGGGCATGCCAGTGCCGGTTCATCAGCGCCCGTGGTTGCCGCCCCAGTGCCCGAGGCGGTGAAGGTTTATATGCAGATCGTGGATCAGATGATTGCTGATGCAACGCCAAAGCCAGCCGACGCACCCGTCACGCAGGGCGATACCCAAACGCCTGCGCCGGTGCCAGAAACGCCGCCGCCTGAACCCTAGGCCATAAGGCTGCGCCCGGCGGCACCCATGGGCATATCCACGCCCACCATCGCCGCCGATTTGGCCAGCGCGAGGTTGGCCGACATCCATTCCCAAACCGCCGCGGCCGCGGCCTTTTCCTGCGCCAGCGTCACATTGGTGAAATCCTGCTGATCGGCTGCGCTCTTTGCCGCAGACCCACCTGCAGCCCCCCCAAGCAAGGTGCCCAAGGCCACCGCTGCCACCTTGTTGCTGCTGGTCAGTTCTTCGATCTTGCCCGACGCACCGGCCACCGTCCAAGGCGTGCCACCCATCGCGCCATGCGTGCCGTAGAAATACTTTTCCGTATAGGCCACGCCCGTCGCCCCACGTTCGGCGCAATTGCCAAAGCCTTCGCGTGACCCGGCCTTGGGGTCGCGCCGTGCGTGAAAGCACATTTTCACATTCGACGGCACCACATCGACGTTCGAAAGGTTTGATCGGTCCACCGCATCAAACAGCAACATGCAATGCACGTTGATACCCAGATTTTTCAACCGGAACGCCGTCTCTGTCGCCGCAGCCCCACCCCGGCTGTAACCCGCCAAAAACAACCGATAAGGCGTTTTTGCCGCGCCAAGGTCTTTGATCTTGGCCGTCACCCATTGCGTGCCGCTGTCCACCAGGTTCATCGTTTCGCCGCCCATCAGGCCGGGACCACGCAAATAACCCCCGTTGTTCGCGCCCCAGGTGGACGCAATCTTGCGCACAAAACTATTCACGAAATCGCGGCGATATTCATCATTATTGCTCGGCCCGGTGCCGTCAATGCCTAGGTACAGGTCCATATCTTCCTCTTGAACACACATTCCAATGTGGGAAATACCACACCGGACTCAGCCAAACGTATAGCCGATCTTGCCGTCTTCCATGATGACATCCACGCGAGTCATCTTTTCGCCGGATACCATCCGACTAAGAACCTGCCGTGACAAGTCAGGCAAAATGGAATTCGTGATGATATTGTCGATCATTCGGCCCCCGCTGTCTGGGTCGCGGCACTGATCGACGATATAGGCCAGCACATCGTCGCCGTAATGCATCACCGCGCCATGCGCACCTTTCAGGCGTTTGGCCACGGCACTCAGCTTCAGTTTGGTAATACCGCCCAGCACGTCGGTGCCCAGCGGGAAATACGGGATCGTCACGATCCGGCCCAGTAATGCCGGTGGGAACACCTTTTGCAAAGGCGGTTTCAGCGCGGCGTCGACCTCTTCTGGGTTGGGCGTGGTTTGGCCTGCCTCGGCCATGTCCATGATAACCTCGGTGCCAACGTTGGATGTCAGCAGGATGACGCAGTTCTTAAAGTTGATGGCACGTCCGTTGCCATCTTCCATGATGCCCTTGTCGAACACCTGAAAGAACAGCTCATGCACATCCGGGTGGGCCTTTTCGATCTCGTCCAGCAGCACGACCGAATACGGCTTACGCCGCACAGCCTCGGTCAGCCTGCCGCCCTCGCCGTAACCGACATAGCCGGGGGGTGCGCCTTTCAGCAGGGATACCGTATGCGCCTCTTGGAATTCGCTCATGTTGATGGTGATGATGTTCTGCTCACCACCATAAATCGCCTCGGCCAAAGCCAGCGCCGTTTCTGTTTTGCCCACGCCAGATGGCCCGCACAACATGAACACGCCGATCGGCTTGTTCGGGTTCGACAGGCCCGCGCGGCTGGTCTCGATCCGCTTGGCGATCATTTTCAGGCCATGGTCCTGCCCGATGACGCGTTCGCGCAGTGTATCCGCCAGTTTCAGGATGGATTGCAATTCATCCGCCACCATGCGGCCAGCCGGGATGCCGGTCCAATCGCTGATGACCGATGCAACGGCTTGTTCATCGACATGCGCATAAACCATGCGGTCGTCCGGGTTGGTGCCGTCCAGACGCTGCATTTCGGCTGTCATCTGGGCGCGCGCATCTTCGGGGGCGTCCTCGCCCGTCATGGCTGTGCGCAGGCGCAGGATGTTATCGACCAGCTCCTTTTCCGCCGTGTACTTCACCTCAAATTCGGCCAGTTCCACCCGCAGGGCGTCCGCCTGCTTTTCCGCCTCTGCAATCCGCTCTGATGCATCCTCACCAAGGTCCGCTTGCGCCGCCTTGCCTGCGATTTCCGTTTCCAGTGCCGCGATGCCTTCGCGCAGATCTTGGATTTTTGCGGGAGTCGCCGCCTGCGAAATGGCCACCCTTGCACAAGCCGTATCCAGCAGGCTGACCGCCTTGTCCGGCAACTGACGCGATGGGATGTAACGCGCCGACAGGTTCACCGCCGCCACAATCGCCGCATCGGAAATGCGCACACCGTGGTGTTTTTCCATCGGCCCCAGAATGCCGCGCAGCATATAGGCGCAGCGGGTGATATCAGGCTCGTCCACATTCACAGGTTGAAAGCGCCGCGTCAGGGCCGGGTCTTTTTCAAAATAGGTCCGGTATTCGGCGAAGGTTGTCGCCCCGATGGTCCGCAACGTGCCGCGCGCCAAAGCGGGTTTCAGCAGGTTCGCCGCATCACCCGTGCCCGCCGCACCGCCTGCGCCGACAAGCGTATGCGCCTCGTCGATGAACAGGATAATCGGCACGGGGCTGGCCTGCACCTCATCAATCACGCTGCGCAACCGCTGCTCAAATTCACCCTTCATGCTGGCACCGGCCTGCATCGCGCCAATATCCAGCGCATGCAGGCGGATGCCTTTCAATGCAGGGGGCACGTCGCCCGATGCCAGCCGTTGGGCAAAGCCTTCGACGATTGCCGTTTTACCGACCCCCGCCTCGCCCGTCAGAATCGGGTTGTTCTGCCGACGCCGCAGCAGGATGTCGATGATCTGGCGGATTTCTTCATCGCGCCCCACGATCTTGTCCATCCGGCCCGATTCCGCCTCGGCCGTCATGTCCTGCGAAAACCGCCCCAGCGCTGTGCTGGCCGATTTGCCCGTGGCCCCTGCCGTTGCTGCCGCTGCACTGCCCGACGTCAACCCCGACCCATCCATCGGGCGCATGTCTTCTTCTTCAGACCCGGCCCAAAGGGTGCGCGCATCGCGGCTGATCTGGTCCACCGACATATCGCCGAACACCGCCGAATAGCGCGTCAGGTGCTGCTTCAGCGTCTTGTCGTTTAACAACGCCACCAGCGCGTGGCCGGTACGGATTTGCACCTCGCCAAAGAACAGGCTGGCGTAGGTCCAGGAATGGTTCAGCACTGATGACAGGCTTTCCGAAATGCCGGGGCTTTCCGTTACGTTCTTGTCCAGCGTCGCCATCGCACGATCCAGGTCTTTCAACACCCGGCCACGGTCCAGCTTTAATTCATTCAGGGTGACCGAGATGTCAGAATTTTGATTGGCCACCACATGGAACAGCCAATGGCAGACCTCGACGTTGCGGTTTTTTTCACCCCGTGCAAAGCGCATGCCTTGCAGAAAGGCGTCATAGCCCACGCGGTTCATCTTGCCTGCGTATTTTTCAATATTGATTTCGGCCATAATGCGGTCCCCGGTTTAATGGTGTGGCGTATTCAGACTTAAAGCATAACTCGCGCCCGGAATCATGCCAGTGCGATCTTTGGGTGGTGAAAGATTTGCAATCCAGCCGATTTCCGTGGTTTTGCCCAGAACCGCCCCCGGCATTTCCGCGGCCGGGATGGACAGGGCCACATCCACATCAACCGATTGGCCCAGATACCAGCGTACCAGCGCGGCCAGCCTGTCATGCAATGCGCCGCCCGGCAGAAAATCGCGATATTCCCGCAAAGTGCGCGTCCGCAGGTTGATGCGGATTTTGTCGCTGACATTCGGCACGCGCGCACCCAGATACATATCACGGCCCAAGGAACTGCCGGTTTGCCCCAGACGATTGTGGTTGTCAGGTTCCAGGTTCATCCAGCTCAGCACATGTTCTTCGACATGCACATCGGCGCTCAGGTCCATGGCCAGCATTTGTTGCAAGCGTTTCGGACTGCGCACCCGGCCAAGCGCCAGCGGGGCCAGCGCCACCTTGTTGATATCGGGCAGCACATCGCGGTTTTGAAAGGCGGGCGTGCCAAGACCGACAAAAGCGGCAAGATACAGGCGGAACCGATCCCCGGTTTCATGGTCAAACTGCGTAATCGCCCGCACATCGGACCATGACCGAAAGAAAAGCTGTAAAAACCGCGTGGCGAACAGGTCGGTAAAGCTGACAAAGGCCCGATCACCCCGGTCAACCCAGCGTTTCACCTCTTCTGTCGTGTTCAGGGGCAGCGCCCCTTGCGGGCCAAAAAACCCAAGGATGTTGTTGCGGATTTGTGGGCGTTTGCCATCCAGAATGATGTCTGAAATGTCCGATTCCGGAAAGGCGAGTGACGGATCCTGCCCCACGGTCACCGTTTCTTCGCGCAGCGTTGCGTTCTTGCCAATGCGCGGTTTGCCCCGGCCCCTGCGTTCCATGACTCGCATAAAGGCCAGAAAGCCATAACTTTCCGGTGCTTGTTCGGTCATATCAGTGGGCCTGTCCCGGTGCGCGGTGCAAAGGCCACGATCTGCCCGCGGTCCTGCGATACGATCACCGTCTGGGTAAAGCTGTTGACCGACGCGTAATCCGCGAGGAACCTGTCCAACACCGCCCCCAGCAGGATAATCCCGCTGCCCTCGAATTGCGCCTCGTCAAAGGTGATACGCACCTCCAACCCACGCGCCGCATGAAACCCATCCCCCCGCCGGATCGACCGCACAATGGGCCGTGTCACCATCGTTTGAATGCCGCGCAGTTGCGCCTCCATCACTGCATCCAGCGGGTCTACAAACAGGGACAGCACTTCACGCAGCGCATCGGCCACCTCTGTGCCCGTCCCCACATCCAGCGCGAAGTGCGACATCGACAGATAGGATATCAGCCGCCAGTAGTTATCGCCTGCCGTCATGCGGTGCGGACCCGTGCGTTCCAGTTCCCCCAGCGATTCTCTTGGCCGGGTTGGGCCGGCTACGCAGTTCAGCGTGACCGTCACATCTTCGCACATGAAGAAATCGTCGTTCTTTTGTGCCAGAGGCAAGTCCTCTGGCAGATGCCGGTTCGAACACAGGGTGCGCACCTGCAGCCGTTGTGCCTGCGTGCCATCGGTTGCCGGTTCATATAATGTGATGAAGGTTTCGGTGCCGCGATAGCGTTTTTGTTGGCCGAACCGGCGTTCCTTTTCCGTCAGCCGCCGTTGTTTGCGCCGCGACGTGTAATACAGCGCTTCGGCGGGTTGCACCCCACCCGGCGGCAGGCCATAGAGCGGAAACACCGGCACCCGCGCTTGCACCGTGGCGTAATGCGCATGCACCGCCAAAATCTGGTGCACTTCGTAATGCGTGATCGGGCTGCTGTCAGGGGTCACCACAAATTCGTGGCGTTTGTTATCCAGCCGGATTTGGCTGGCGGTTTCTTCAAACAGGTTGACCGCCGCCGCTGTGTTGAGGCTGAAGTGATCCGGGCCCAGCCGCGCCGCCAATGTCGGGCTTGCCGACCCGAATTCCATCACAATCTGCACTTCGCCCGTGCTGATGCGTGCCAGATGTTCGCGCAGGCCCGTCAGGCGAAAGCCCAAAAAGCGGCGCGGAAAGGCGAAGGCTTCACGCAAGCGGGCAAAGCCGTCAAACTGGCGTTTCTCGCGCGGGAAAAGCGGGTTGTCTGCATCAAACCCCATTTGTTCGATGCATTTCGGGTCCAGCCGCGTAAACACCGGGTCGCCATGGCGGTCCAGCGTGCGCAGCGATAGGCGTCTCAGATCGCAAAAGATTTGTTCGTACAAAGCGATGGCTTCGGGCAAATCCGCGGTCAGGTAGATTGGCAGATGATCCACCATCACCTCTGACAAGGGCCCCGCCTCGGCCTTGCCTGTCGCATCCAGAGGCCGCAGCAGACGCAGCACCAGCCCTGCCCGCGTGCCTTGCGCCACCTCTTTTTCACCTGCCGCAAGCAGGGGAGCCGGGCTGGGGTGGTAGACAGCCCCGGCCAGCATCAGGGGCCAGATTGACAAAGGCTCGCTGAGCCGAAACCGGCAAGACACGCGCTGATCCGCATCCACAAACCGTGCGTCCAGATAAGACCCTGCCGCGAAATGCAGACCGTTCACCAAATCCTTGTTCCCAAAGGGTGGGTTCGCCGCCACCAGCATCGCCGAAGGCGTCGGCACCAGCGCATCTGGGAAAATCTGGTTCAGCAATTCCGCGCTAAACGTGCGGAACTCTTCATCCATCTTCAACTGCACGCGCGCCGCCAGAAACGCTGTGCCTTCCATCAACCCCGCCACGGCAGGATCAAGGTTTTCCTTCATCAGCCCGCCAAGGCGATCCGCAATCCCCGGATATTCCTTGGCAAATTCTGCCGAACGTTCATAAAGCAGGGCCAATTCGCGGTTATAAGTATCACGGAAGGCCTTCTTCACGTTTGCACCTTCAACCGCGTCATCTGCATCTTGCCGGCACCCATATCCACCTCGGCCATGAAGGACAGCGGCACATCCACCGGTGTCGCCACCATTTCGGCGCTGATATCAAAGGTCAGGCGCTGGCTGACCGATTGCGCCTCGACGTTCACGCTGATGTCGATTGTGCCTGCAATCAGCCGCGGTTCATGCCGGATCAGCGTTTCACGAATGAACTTGGCTACATCCGTCGCGGCAAATTGCGACTGCGACATCATGCTCAGATCGCTGAACCCGAAGTTGATGATGGAATTGCGCACATAGGGCGCGCCGTCCAGATCGACAATCGCATCCAGTGCAATGGTGTTCATCAGGCTGGCCATGTCATTCGACAGGTGCCTGCGCAACGTTTCTTCATCGGTGCCTTCGCGCCGTTCCTTGCTGCGTTGGGTCACTTCGCGGTCGCCGTCACGATAGGTCGTGCGACCATCGCGGCTATCGCCGCGTTCGACAGCAGATCGAAACACATGCATGAGGGAAACTTGCTTGCGGTCACGCTGCGCCCCGATCTGATCAGCATCAAGGCTGTTGCGCGAGGACATGGGTTCTTCCTTAGCAAGTCAGTGAGGCGGTGATGTATGCCTTTACATCGGATTCCCGCAGCGCGACGAATCGCGCTGCGGGTGATATTGCGTCGGGTCGAAACCCAGCATCGTGGATCAGACTGACCAAACCGCGTTTGCGGCGATATCCCACCCAGCCAACGACTGCGCACCAGCGACACCGAATTCATCCTGCAGCGTGTAGGTGATCTGGAAGTAGCGGAAGTTCAGCGTCAGGTTTTCCTGAATGCGGTCCAGACCATCCTTCGATCCGCCTGTCTGGTAGGACGTCACCATCAATTCCTTGAAGTCGATGATGAAGTATTCGACCGGCGCGGTGCCGCCCGATTTCCGTACCGTCAGCTTGCCGGTATCAATGTGCGTACCATCCGCACATTTCTTGATAAGATCGTTGGATGCCAGATCAACATATTTGGAAATGCTGATGTCTTGCACGTTGACCTTACCGCCACCACCGCCGCCGCCCATGTGGGTGGTGCCGCTGTTGGACATGCCCCAGCTCCATGCCAGAATGTCAATCTTGTCCTTGTGGACATCGTCTTGTGCTTCGCCTTTGATCTCGTTGGAAAGTTCCAGAAAAATATCGACGGCCATATCTAGTCTCCTTATATGGTATGGCGGTTTTCACTTAAAGTCTTGCGGCAGGACGTTACTTTCCGCCGGGTAGTTTCGAAACCAGGCTCATCCCGATATCCATGCCTTCCATCTGGAAGTGCGGCTTGAGGTAGAATTTACCCATGTAGTATCCGGGGTTCTCCTCATCGGCAATTACCTGAACAGTTGCGCCGGCAAGCGGCTTTTTAGCTTTCTCTTTCTCAGTTGCACTGCCGGGGTTGGCCGACACATACTTGTTAATCCAGCCTTGCAGGTCTTTTTCAAGCTGACTCCGGTCTGGGCTGCTCCCTATCTTATCGCGCACCATGCACTTCAGATAATGACTGAACCTGGATACCGCGAAAATGTAAGGAATCCGCGACGACATATTGTCAGACGCGGTGGCGAGATCGTCCACATATTTCTTGGGACGATACAACGACTGGGCCCCGATAAATGCGGCCTTGTCGGTGTGCTTGCGATGGATGAGCCCGATCAGCCCGGCTTTGGACAACTCGCCCTCGCGCCGGTCGGTGATGGACACTTCCGTCGGGCATTTCAGGTCTTTTGACCCGTCGCCCGTATCAAACGTATGGGTCGGCAGGTTCATCACCTCGCCGCCCGACTGCACGCCGCGAATGCGGACGGTCCAGCCATGTTCCTTGTGCGCCCGGTTGATGTTGGCGGCCATTGCGTGGGCCGCATTCATCCAGGCATACAGATTGCCTGCGTGGCCATCGGTTTCCTCTTCGAAGTGGAACTCTTCCACGACGGAATTGGAATTCTGGCTAAAGGGCTCTCGCGACAGCACACGCGGCAGAACCAGCGCCACATAGCGCGAGTTTTCCGAATCGCGCAGGCTGTTCCAGGCCGCATAGTCCGGCGTTTCAAAGATTTCGCCCAGGTCAGGCGGATTGCCGATTTCTGTCCAGCTATCCATGCCAAGCAAAGTGGGATTCGCGGCCGAAATGAACGGCGCATGCGCCGCTGCGGCAATCTTGCCCATGTCACGCAGCAGTCCCACATCACCGGTGGATTGGTCAAAGTAGTAGTCACCGATCAGCGCGCCAAAGGGCTTGCCGCCCATCGTGCCAAATTCCTGTTCGTAGATCTTCTGGAACAGCGGGCTTTTGTCCCATTTGGCACCCGGAAAGCGCCGCAGTTCGGATTTCAGCTCGTTCTTGCCCACGTTCATGACCTTGACCCGCAGGCTCGCGTCCGTCTCCGAATTGTTGATCGTGTAGGCCAGCCCGCGCCAGCTGCTTTCCAAGGTCTGGAATTCCGGCGCGTGAATGATCTTGTTGACCTGATCCGTCAGCTTTTTGTCGATCTTGGCCAGCATGGCCTGAATCGTGTCGATTACGTCGTCTGAAATGACCGTGTCGTCCGACAACGCTTCCTTGACCAGAGCGACGACGGCGGAGTCCACCTCTTTGGCGGCCTCTTCAGAGCGCGGCTTGATCGTCTGCTTCAGGATATCCGAAAACTCGTCAAGCTCTGCAAGGCCACTACCAACCTGGCCCTCTAGTTTTTGCGCGTCGTTCGCCATGGTCACTTCCTGTTTCTAAATCTAGGCCGCCAGAAGGCTGGTTATTCGGCGTCCTTGGCTTTGTCGCGTTCAGCCAGTGCTGCCATCAAGTCGGGGTCATTCAAAAGCGCGCGGATATGATCCTGCGCCTTGGATTTGCCGTTCATATAGCGGGCCAGGTTTGCCAATTGTTCGCGTGCTTCCAGCAGCTTTGCCAGGGCAGGCACCTGCCGCGCGATTGCCGCAGGGCCAAAGTCAGCCATGCTGTTGAATTCAAGATTGATGCCGATCTTGCCGCCCGTTTCGGGGTCCAGCGTATTTTCAACCGTGAACGCCGCCGCCGGGGCCACACTCTTCATGAAGTCATCGAGCGTGGAACCGGTCACATCCGAAAACCCCCGGTCCGCCATTGCTGGCTTTTCGACCTTGGACGCGTTGCCAGACAGGTCAGACATGACCCCCATCACGAAGGGCAGCTCGACCATCTTTTCGCTGTCATAGGGGTCTTCGTAGGAAATCATGACCCGTGGGGGTCGGTTACGCTTGATAAAACCAGTTGCCGAGTCAGAAGCCATTTAATCTCTCCCTCGTTTTGCCGGGATGAAACCGCCATTGCGCTACAAAGTCAACGGCCTTGGGGCTGTACGTCTGAGGTTCAGCCTTTGTTTCGCCCCGGCATCAATTCTGAAATGAGTGCGCCGAAATCTTTATCAAGATACGCTTTTGCGCGCGACAAGAGAAGAGGAATCGGCGATGCAGGCTCTCGTGTGCGGAAATATTCGTCCACACCCCGCAGCCAACCTGCCACGTCAGCACGTGATTCGATGACAGGCGGGGGTTCCGCAGGGTCTGCTTGCGGTGGTGGGGCGAGTTTTGCCAGCTCGGCCGACAGCATCCGCAACCTGTCCATTGACATGGAAAACCCGGTATCCGGCCCAAAATCAATGCGGGTTTTGTTGGCATCTTCGGGCAAGAGCGTCTCGATCGCCTCGATCAGTGGTTTGCCGACCAACAACCGCGCCTGAATGACCAGCAGCAGGGCCGCCGATGACGGCTCATTCACCGCAAAGAAAACCTCAATCGCGCGCAAGCCCTGTTTTGCGGCGGCCTGATTGGCAATCTTCTGTGTGGGAAGGTTGGCAGCGCTGGCAGCTGCGCGCGGTTGCGAATCAGTGGCATTGTCGTCGGCTGCACCTTGGTCCGTATCCGCTTCATCTTCGGTCGCTTTTCCGGCCTCTGACCAAGGCTCCAGATCAGGGCGACCCAAAGCAATCATCGTCTGAATTTCGCGGATCACATCGGTCGTGGCCGACAGGCCCAGCGTAAAGGGCCGGTCACCCCGGATGCAGGCCGCTTTGATGCGCACAATCGCAGCACAGGCGGCGCTCAACAACCGATGCGCCTGATCCACGGCCGCCTTGTTGCCCGGCGATGCGATGCTGCTCAGCAAGGTGCCGCCGTTCAGCCCAACTTCACCTTCACGCGGGTCAACCTGTTTGGTCGCGGCCAAGTGGCGGCGCAGCGTCACTTCGCCGGAGCCAGCGATGTTCAGATATTGCAAAGGTGTTTGTACGGTGGTCAGCGTGGCCAGTTCTTCCAACGTGCCGCGGCGGTCACCGACGTCTTGTGGATGTACGGTGGCAGGTTGGGCTTCCAGCAGATCGGCAATCCCCTCCAGCGCCTCTACAAACCCATCCAGCCGCCCGGCCAGAATTTGTTGCCGCGCCATCAACGACAACAGGCGCAAGTCGCGCGTGCGGCGCAACAGTGCCACAATCGCCTCGCGCGATTTGCTGTGCGAAATGGATTTGGGGTCAAACACCGTGCCGGGGGCAAAGTCATCCTTTGGCCCGCGCAGGCCCGGCACAAAATAGCGTTCCGGCAGGTCGCCCTCGGCCTCGTAGTAATAGCCCGTAAAGCCTTCGTCATCGGCAGCAGCAAGATCGGGCCCGCTGGGAAGATCGTCTGAAATCGGGGTGGTCAGCCAATCAATTGCCATCTTATCCTCACGTCATGCCAATGATGCCGACCCTAGCACCCATGCGGATTCAGTCAACCTGCCCCGGATCGCCTGCTTTGCGCGCGGCTGCCACTGCCGCTGCATAGCTTTCGGCGAAGTTGGCCAGAAACACATCCAGCATGCCGTTTTCATGCTTGCCCGCCTTGGCATCCCAGCGTTCGACATAGGTATCCCAGGCCTTCTTCTTGTTGGCCCCACCGCCCAGCAACCCGCCGCCTGATCCGTCATCAATCGCTTCGGGTGCAAGGTCGGCCAGCAGCTTTATCAGCGCAGGCTGAATGGCCGCAAACACGGCCATCTGGTGCAGGCGCACATCCGCAAGGCCCGATGCAACCCCATCGCCGCCCTTCAGGAACCCATCACGCGGTGATAGGAACATGACCTCTAGGGCTTGGCCCGCATCAGGCAGAAACTTCAGCGGATTGTTGTTCGTGGCGCCAATCATCGTGCGGTCACCGCCTTTGGTGAACCGCTTTGTCGTGGCGCGGTCTTGCAGAAGGGCCATCAGCTCGCTCGCCACGATGCGCATGGTGCGGCCCAGTTCATGGGCAAAGGTTTCCGGCATCAGGTTGCCCAGCTTGTCGATGGGCAAACCGGCCCCTTCGCAGAATGCGCGCAAAAACGCTTGCGGCGTGGCTTTGTCGGCAGCTGTTGGCGCAGCTGATGGCGCAGCTGGCGCAGGCATAGGCACCGATTGTGGCGTCGCCGACGGGGGCGGGGCCGCGGGTGTTGCAACAGGTGGTGGTGGCGCAAAACCAATGGGTGCGCCAAAGGCGGGCGGTGGCGGCGGTGGCG
>JANNBG010000166.1:0-15575 GCA_031385205.1 Rhodobacterales bacterium | reverse complement strand
TGATGGTAGCGGTCACTGATGCCCAGACTTTCGCCCGACACGCCGCATGTGCATCCCGATTGTCATATCGCAGAGACGACATTTGGGGCCTATTGCGAAGTCGGCGCGGGGAGCCGCATCATCAACGCCACTTTCGCGGATTACGCCTATTGCGACCGCCTGTCCGACATCGCCAACACGACGGTTGGCAAATTCGCCAATATTGCCGCGATGACGCGGATCGGCCCGACTGACCACCCGATGGCAAACGCCTCGCTGCATCATTTCCTCTACCGGTCATCCTACTATTGGGATGATGCAACGGATGACCCCGCCTTTTTCGCCCGGCGCAAAGCGCGCCGCACCGTGCTGGGCCCCGATTGCTGGATCGGTCACGGGGCGATCATCCGGCCTGACGTGGTCATCGGCGCAGGTGCCGTGGTTGCGGCAGGGGCTGTCGTCACCAGGGATGTGGCCCCCTATGTGATCGTGGCTGGGGTTCCGGCAAAGCCGCTGCGCGAACGATTTTCGCGCGGCATCGCCGACCGTCTGCTGGCGCTTGCATGGTGGGACTGGTCGCATGACAAGTTGCGCGCCGCATTGGACGATTTCCGCGCCCTGCCAGCCGAGGCCTTTCTGGAGCAATACGCCGGATAAGGCGGGCCTCTTTGGTCGCGATGCGCACAACCTTTGATTGCTGCAGACACCGGACAGCTGCTTCGCCCGCCAGACAAGTCAGCCGACTGCCGCAGTTCGTTGCCTCGACTGCCCGCGTTTCAGTATTGACCACGACAAGATCGGCACCCAAGCCTTGGTCCAGCCGGCCACGCAACGGACATATGACATTTCAGTCGGAATTGACGGTCAGTGTCACCCTGTCACCCGCAAACCATGCTGTGCCGAATTCCACCGGCTGCCCTGCGCTATCGACGTTGATGGCGACTGACCGCAGGATCGGCGCGCCTTCAGGCAAACGCAGCTGCTGTGCCAGCGTTGCGGGCGCAGACTTTGCCGTCAGCCGCGTTGTGGCACGGGTGTAATCGGCCAGCCCTTCCAAGGCGAGCGCATCAGTGATGGACCCGGTCGCTGCGATATTGGCGGGCAAGCCGGGGAAACGATCGGCCGGCAAGACCGACCGGAACGCCGCAAGCGGGGCGTCATCGGCAAAGCTGATGCCCTCGACCACATGCACCTGCGCGCCGTCGGGCAGGGCCAGGGCTTCCGTTTCGCGCGGACTGGCGTATCGCGTTTCAAGGCGGGTGATCTTGCGCGACGGCGTTTGCCCGCTGGCCGCGATGTTTTCGCGAAACCGCACGCGACGGCCCAAGGCATAGTCGGTGGGGTGCAGCGCGACGAACACCCCCGATCCGCGCCGCGAGTGCACAAGGCCTTTGTCGGCAAGGGTGGCGAGTGCGTGGCGGATGGTGTGACGGTTGACGCTAAAGCGGATGGCAAGCTGCGCCTCGGTCGGCAGTTTGTCGCCGGGGCGGTACTGACCTTCGGCAATTTCGGCGGAAAGCGTGGCGGCAATGGTTGTCCAAAGGGCAGGGCGGCGCGCTGTCATGAAAATTTCACCAAAGTCTTGTTGCCCGTTTTCCCAGGGTGTCGTAAAGAGTTGTCTAGTTGTATAGTATGCTGGACAACTTCGCAAGGTGTCGAGATGACCGCTTTTCAGCCCGATCTTCACGATCATTCGCGGCACCGCCGCCTCTGGATGGGACTTCTCGCGCGGGCCCCTGTGGCCCGGCTGCTTGCACTGATGCCTGCGAACTTGCCCGACCATACCTATCTGCGGGCCCCGGAAGCAGGGGCCGTGATGGTGCAGGGGCGCACCGGGGCGACAGGTGCGCCGTTCAATCTGGGTGAAATGACGGTGACACGCTGCGTGCTGCGGCTGGCCACAGGCGAGGTGGGGCATGCGCATGTGCAAGGGCGCGACAAGGGCCATGCATCGCGGGCCGCACTGGTTGATGCACTGATGCAGACAATGGATGCCCCGGCCATGCGGATCGCCGTGATTGACCCATTGGCGGCAGAAGAAACAGCGCGGCGACTGGCACGGGCCGAACGTGCTGCGGCAACGCGGGTGGAATTCTTCACGATGGTGCGGGGGGAAGATCAATGATGACGGGCATTCTGGAGGGCGGCTTTACCGACGCCCCGATTGAGGCGGCCCATGCGTTTCGGGCGGCACTTGGTGCAATGTCGCACCCCGGGCGCGCTTTCGCCCTGACCGGTGCACAGGCGCCTGCGCCGTTGTCGCTTGCAGCAGGTGTGCTGATCCTGACGCTGGTTGATGGCACAACGCCCGTGCATCTTGCAGGCGGACATGACGTTGATGCGGTGCGCGACTGGATCAGGTTCCACACTGGCGCGGCATTGGTCGGGCCAGAGGATGCAGTATTTGCGGTCGGTACCTGGCAGGCGCTTTACCCACATGACCGCTTTGCGATTGGCACGCCAGATTACCCCGACCGCGCAGCGACGCTGATTGTGGAATTTGCGGGGGCATGGCAGGCGGCGCGGCTGTCGGGCCCCGGCATTCAAAGAGCGACCCGGTGTGATGTGCCTGACGTGGCGGCTTTCACGGCCAACCACGCGCGCTATCCGCTGGGCTGGGATGCGTTTCTGACAAAAGGCGATCACGTCACAGGTCTGCCGCGTTCCACCAATGTGGAGGCCATCTGATGTATGTGGCTGTCAAAGGCGGCGAACGGGCGATTGATGCAGCACATGCGTGGCTTGCCGAGGAACGGCGGGGGGACACGGGTGTGGCCGAGATGTCAGTGCCGCAGATCCGCGAACAGTTGCGGCTGGCGGTAAACCGGGTGATGGCGGAAGGGTCACTTTACGACCCCGATCTGGCGGCACTTGCGATCAAGCAGGCACGGGGCGACCTGATTGAAGCCGTGTTTCTGATCCGCGCCTATCGCACGACATTGCCGCGCTTTGGAGGGTCAGTCCCGGTTGATACGGCGGCCATGGCCTGCACTCGCCGGATCAGTGCCACGTTCAAGGATGTGCCGGGTGGGCAGGTGCTTGGCCCGACGTTTGACTATACGCACCGTTTGCTTGACTTCAAACTGCTGGCTGAAGGGGATGTTCCGCCTGCCGTCATGGTTGTGGCACTGCCTGGGCCGGTGCCGCATGTGACAGGGTATCTGAACCGCGAAGGCCTGATCGAGGCCGAGCCCGCCAGCGACGCAGCGCCCCCTGATCTGACCCGCACGCCGATGGAACTGCCCGCCAGCCGCGCCTTGCGTCTGCAGGCCTTGACGCGAGGGGATGAAGGGTTCGTGCTGTCGATGGCTTATTCCACGCAGCGCGGCTATGGGCGTACGCATGCCTTTGTCGGCGAATTGCGGATCGGTATGGTGCAGGTGTCGATGGATATCCCGGAACTGGGCTTTGCTGTCGAGATCGGCGAAGTGGAACTGACCGAATGTGAAACGGTCAACCAGTTCAAGGGGTCCAGGACGGAGCCTGCGCAATTTACGCGCGGCTATGGTCTGGTCTTTGGGCAGACAGAACGCAAAGCCATCGCCATGGCACTGCTGGACCGCAGTCTGCGCTGGCGGGAATTGGGCGAGGATAACATCGGGGCGCCGGCACAGGACGAGGAATTCGTGCTGATGCATGCCGACAATGTGCAGGCGACCGGATTTCTGGAACATATCAAACTGCCGCATTATGTGGATTTCCAGTCGGAACTGGAACTGGTGCGCAGATTGCGCGGCGCGGCGACAGAGGCCCGCATGCCAGAGGCCGCAGAATGACCGAGCAAGCCTATAACTTTGCCTACCTTGACGAGGCCACGAAACGTATGATCCGGCGGGCGATCCTGAAAGGCGTGGCCATTCCCGGCTATCAGGTGCCGTTTGCCAGCCGCGAGATGCCGATGCCTTACGGATGGGGTACGGGTGGGGTGCAGGTCACGGCGGCCTGCCTGACGCCGGACGATGTGCTGAAAGTGATTGATCAAGGCGCGGATGATACGACGAACGCAGTGTCGATCCGCAAGTTTTTTCAGCGCACGGCGGGGGTTGCGGTGACGGAGGCGACGGCAAAGGCCACGCTGATCCAGACCCGCCACCGCAGTCCCGAAGCACCGCTGGTTGAAGGGCAAATCCTGATCTATCAGGTTCCGATCCCGGAACCCCTGCGTTTTCTGGAACCGCGTGAGACGGAAACGCGCCGCATGCATGCGCTGTCGGAATACGGGTTGATGCATGTGAAACTGTACGAAGATATCGCGCGTCATGGCGCGATTGCGACGTCATATGACTATCCGGTGCGGGTGGAGGGGCACTATGTCATGGACCCGTCACCCATTCCGAAGTTCGACAATCCCAAACTGAACGATTGTTCGGCATTGCAAGTGTTCGGGGCTGGACGGGAACAGCGGATCTATGCCTTGCCGCCCTATACACGGGTTGTCAGTCTTGATTTTGACGATCACCCGTTCGAGCCGAGCAAGGCCAACCATGCTTGCGAGCTGTGCGGGTCGGCCCTGAGCTATCTGGACGAGGTTATCATCGACGATCAGGGTGGGCGGATGTTTGTCTGTTCTGACACCGATTACTGCAATGTGCGGCAGCAGGCAGGTCAGGGGGCGAAAAAGTGAACGATCATTCTGTAACCAAACAGACTGACCTGCCGTTGCTGCAAGTCACCGGCCTGACGAAACGCTATGGTGTGCGCATCGGCTGTCTTGAGGTGGCGTTTGATCTGTGGCCGGGCGAGGTGCTGGGGATTGTTGGTGAAAGCGGATCGGGCAAATCGACACTGCTGTCATGCCTTGCAGGCCATCTTGTTCCGGACGCGGGCCAGGTGATCTTTGACACCGCCCTTGGCCCGCGAGACACAGTGCGAATGTCAGAACCGGAGCGGCGGCTTTTGTCGCGCACTGACTGGGCCTATGTGCATCAGAACCCGCGTGACGGTCTGCGGATGAGTGTGTCGGCGGGCGGAAATGTGGGCGAGCGGCTGATGGCTGTGGGGGCGCGGCACTATGGGCAGATCAGGGACAGCGCCTTGGACTGGCTGGGCCGGGTGGAAATCGCGCCCGACCGGATCGACGACCGCCCGTCAGGTTTTTCCGGCGGCATGCAGCAGCGCCTGCAAATTGCGCGCAATCTGGTGACCGGGCCGCGTCTGGTGTTCATGGACGAGCCGACGGGGGGGCTTGATGTCTCGGTGCAGGCGCGATTACTGGATCTGTTGCGCGGGTTGGTGCGCGAAATGGGCTTGTCGGCGATCATCGTGACGCATGATCTGGCCGTGGTGCGGCTGTTGGCTGACCGGTTGATGGTGATGAAATCGGGCCGGGTAATCGAACAGGGCTTGACGGATCAGGTGCTGGACGACCCGCAACACGCGTATACGCAGCTTCTTGTGTCTTCTGTCCTGCAGGTGTGATGTGATCGAAATCAGAAACCTTTCCAAATCCTTCACGCTGCACAATCAGGGCGGCACCGTTATTCCGGTGATGAAGGGGGCCGCGCTGACCGTGGTCCCCGGTGAATGTGTCGGGCTGGTCGGGGCATCGGGGACGGGGAAGTCCACGCTGATGCGGATGGTCTGGGGCAACTATCTGGCGGCGTCGGGGTCGATCATGGTGGCGGGGGTGGATGTGGCCAGTGCCACGCCGCGCGAGATCATCGCGTTGCGCCAACGGAGGCTTGGCTATGTCAGCCAATTCCTGCGCGTGGTGCCACGGGTGCCGACCGTGGATGTGGTCGCAGAACCATTGCTGCGGCTTGGCGCTGACCTGCAACAGGCGCGGGCGCGGGCCGAGGCGTTGCTGGCACAGCTGAACATACCACAACGGTTGTGGTCGCTGTCGCCGACGACATTTTCGGGTGGCGAACAGCAGCGGGTGAACATCGCGCGCGGGTTCATCCATCCCTATCCGGCGCTTTTGCTGGATGAGCCGACGGCCAGCCTTGATGCCACCAACCGCGAGGTGGTGCTGGTGCTGATAGAGGCCGCCAAGGCGCGCGGCGCGGCAATCCTGGGGATTTTCCATGACGAGGCGGCACGGGCGCGGATTTGTGACCGTGTGGTGGATGTGACCGGGTTTGCACCGCAGGTGGCGGCGTGACGGGTCAGGTTTTTGCCGTGGTCGGCCCATCAGGTGCAGGCAAGGATACGCTGATGACCGCTGCTGTTCGTATCCGCCCCGATCTGGTGCTGATCCGGCGGGTGATCACACGGCCAGCATCGGCAGGAGGCGAGGATTTCGACGGTGTCAGCGAAGCCGCATTCGACAGGCGCAAAGCTGCCGGAGACTTCGCATTGGACTGGCGCGCGCATGGGTTGCGCTATGGCATTCCTGTGGCGATCCACAGCCTGCTCGATGATGGTCGTGACGTGATGTTCAACGGATCGCGGGCGGCACTGACCTTGGCACAGGCGAGGTTTCCCACATTGGTGGTCGTGCTGGTGACCGCCCCGATCCCGGTTCTGACGGCCCGTCTGGCCATGCGCGGGCGCGAGACGCGCGATGACATTGCCGCAAGGCTGCAACGCGCGCCGTTTCGCCTGCCCGATGGGATTGTCGCCCATGTAGTCAGCAATGCGGGCACGCTGGATGACGGCATCGGGCAGTTTCTGGCAGCCCTTCAGCCAGTCAGGGCATAACGGTGCATCAGGTGAAACCGCCCATCCGCTGCCTCGCCAAACAGACACAGGCTGTCGATGACAAAGGGCTTTGCGATCAGCGGGCAGACAAGTGGTGCAAGGATTTGCAGTACCGTATCCGCCTCGGTCTCGGGCATCTCGCCGGTCAGCGTCAGGTGGAACTGGAAGTCGCCCATCACATAAGGATACCCCCATTTGGCAAGGTTCTCGCGTTGCGAGGGTGTCAGGCGGTCTGGGTTCCGGCGGGCGATTTCGGCGGTACCTGGCGGGGCGCGGAAGGCATCAAGTCTGCGCAAAACCGCAGTGGCCAAATGGGCAAGGGCGGTGGTATCGCCTTCGGGTGTCAGCGCAACAAACCCGCCCATCCGGCGCAACGCCAGACCGGGCAGCGTGACCGGCGCAAGACTTGCACCCAGTGCCGCGGTCGCCGCATGCAAGCCATCCGCATCGGTGCCATCCGCCAGATGGAAGGGCGGCTTGATGGTGCCATGAAAGCCGTACTTGCGCGGGGCCGCCGTGATGCAAGCAAGCGCGCGGGGCAGGCCCGGCACATGCGGCTGGGGCATAGCGACGCCCTGCGCAGCATCCCACCCCAGCCAATGCGCTGCGAAATCGGCAAAGGCCCCGGCTTCGGGGGCATAGTAGATTGCAAAGCGTTTCATCGACTGCATGGACCGCCTCTTTACATGCATGCGTTACATTGCAGTGACACAGCCATGTCAACCAACCCCACCCGCACCCTATCGGCAAACACCGGAGCCACCTATGTCTGAAACGATCCTTGCCAACGCCACGCTCGTTCTGCCAAACGAGGTTGTGCATGGCAGCCTGCATCTGGTTGATGGGCGGATTGCCGCGATTGATTTGGGCCGGGCCGTGCCAGAGGGTGCCATCGATTGCGGCGGTGATCTGGTGATGCCGGGGTTGATCGAACTGCACACGGACAATCTGGAACGCCATATCGAGCCGCGCCCAAAGGTGCATTGGCCGCATGCCGCGGCGATTATCGCGCATGATGCAGAGCTTGCGTCCGTGGGCATTACCACGGTCTTTGACGCGCTCCGGGTGGGATCCAATCCATCGAAGGGTGCGTTGGGGTATCACGAATACGCGCGCTCGCTTGCATCAGAAATCCTGGATCTGCGGGCAAAAGGGGCGTTGCGCATCAGCCATTTCCTGCACCTGCGGGCAGAGGTCTGTTCGGCAACGCTGATCGAGGAACTGGAAAAGTTCGGGCCAGATGACAGCATCGGCATTGTCAGCCTGATGGATCACACACCGGGAGAACGTCAGTTCCGCGACATCAGCAAGCTCAAGGACTACATCTGTGGCAAGCGGGGGCTTTCCGAAGGTGAATTCGAGGATCATGTCGCAGAATTGCGCAGCTTGCGTGACAGGCTTGGGGCCCGGCACGAGGCCGCCGCCGTGGCCGAAGCCCGTCGTTATGGCGCAGTGCTGGCCAGCCATGATGATACGACGGCCCCGCAAGTGACGCAGTCAGCCGCACATGGCGCGCAATTTGCCGAATTTCCGACAACGGTCGAGGCGGCGATGGCGTGCCACACGCATGGCATCGGCGTGATGATGGGCGCACCCAACCTGATCCGTGGCGGGTCGCATTCCGGCAATGTGGCCGCAGCGACGCTGGCTGAGGCGGGGCTGCTGGATATCGTATCGTCTGATTATGTGCCGTCGGCGCTGCTTTTGGCTGGCTTGATGCTGGGCGATCTTTGGGGCGATGTCGCGCGGGGTGTGGCCACTGTGACGGCGGCGCCGGCCGCCGCCGCAGGGCTGACGGACCGGGGTCGGCTGCTGATCGGCACCCGTGCTGATGTGATCCGTGTGGCGCGTGTGGGGGGGGCTGCGGCGGTGCGTGGCACCTGGGTGCAGGGGATGCGCGTGGCCTGACGCCGTGCAGCGTGCAACCTGTCGTGGTATTGTGCCAGTGTGCGAGACGCCATGCGCGCCTTCAAGCGGCGGACCCTGTGTCCAATGATATCGCAGTTGCGCGTGTGAACGGGACGACCTGATGATGTCCTCACGGCGCGCACGGCAGGCGGACAACGCATTTTGTCATGCAATGCCGCGTGTTTCGCAGACCTTTGCCCCAATTGATGCGCATTCGGGAGCAAGGCCATCCAACCCCAGTCGAAGGCGCGGCTGCGGCAGGCTGTGAAATGATCGCCCCATTCGCTGCCGCTTACCCAAGGCCAGCGCGCAGTCGATGGCGTTTTGGACAATATCCTTTTTGGTGGCAAGATCCGGCGCGACGTTGATCGCCGCATCGCTGATGACCAGCGGGCGGGATAGCTGGGCACATCGAACAGGAAGACATGGCTTATGCGCCGATCCGTGCGCAGGCTGGTGTCGGCGTGGATGGCGGCCGCTAGCAGCGCGTCGGTGTGCAGGCTGCCTTTCATGATGGCACCAACCCCGCCCGTGCGGGCCAACCGACAGGCTGCTTCGGCTGCGGCATGGCTGTGCAAGGCATTGCTCACTTCGATCCCGGTCAGGTCTTCTCCGGCGGCCAGCGCTGCAGCGGCAATGCGATGCGCCGGGCCGATCAGAACCGGCACGATCAGTTTCAAGCGGTAGGCTGCCATCGCGCCGCCCAGCGAGATGGCATCGCAGGGATGGACAATGGCCGTGCGCAGCGGGGCAAATGCAGCCACCCGTGCCAACAGCCTGTCAAGCTGCGAATGCGCGGCGGGGTTACCGTGCGGATCGGCCACATCATCCCTGCGGGCTGCGGCCTGATATTGGTGGCACTGACAGCCTCACGGCGTGATCGCCACTTTGAACACGCCGTCGCGCTGGTGGCTGAACAGGTCATAGGCCGCCTCGATTTCATCCAGCTTGAAGCGGTGCGTGACCATCGCGCCAAGATCGACCCGCCCGGTTACGATCACGGCCATCAGACGCCGCATGCGTTCGTTGCCGCCCGGACACAGCGAGGTGACGATGCTGTGATCGCCCAAGCCTGCCGCAAAGGGGCCGAGGGGGATGGTCAGATCGGATGAATAGACCCCCAGACTGGACAGCGTACCACCGGGCCGAAGGACGCGCAGGCAGGCTTCGAAGGTGCCTTGGGTGCCCAGAGCCTCGATAGCGACATCGACGCCGCGCCCCTGCGTCAGGCGCATGATCTCGGCCACCGGGTCCACCTTGTTGAAATCCAGCGCATGATCCGCGCCAAGCCGCGTCGCCATGGCCAGCCGGTTGGGCAAGGTGTCGACCGCAAAAATAGTGGTGGCCCCCATCAGTTTGGCCCCTGCTGTGGCACACAGGCCAATCGGTCCTTGGGCAAACACTGCCACCGTGTCGCCAATGCGGATGCGCGCCCGTTCCGCTCCGCTAAAGCCCGTCGACATGATGTCGGGGCACATCAGCACTTGTTCATCCGTCAGACCGTCGGGGACCGGGGCCAGATTTCCCATCGCATCGGGCACCAGCAGATATTCGGCTTGGGCGCCGTCGATGGTATTGCCGAACTTCCAGCCGCCCATGGCTTTCCAACCGTGCGCCGTTCCGTGCCCGTCCTGCGAGGATTGGCCGCACTGGCAGGCCGCACTATGGCCGCTGGGTGTAATGGCCCCGACGATCACCCGTTGCCCTTCGCGAAAGCCCGTCACGGCAGAACCCAGCTTTTCGATGACGCCGACGGGTTCATGGCCGATGGTCAACCCGCGCGCCACCGGATATTCGCCTTTCAGAATATGGACATCCGTGCCGCAGATCGTGGTCGTGGTGATCCGGATCAGCGCGTCAAGTGGCCCGACATCGGGCACGCGCTTGTCCTCCAGCACGATACGTCCCGGTTCGACAAAAATGGCGGCTTTCATCATTTGCATGGGGTGCTCTTTCGGTTCCGTTGAAGTCCGGGGAGGCGCAGACTGGCCCTCGGTAGAAAAACGCTAACAGCGTTGCGACGGAGACACTTTGACTTGCGTCAAGTCGGACGGCACGCCGGCCTGGAGCAAGATCGACGGTTGGCCGTTTGCAAGTGCCGCACGGTTGTAGGGTTCTGACGATGCCTGATGAAATGCAGCGCACAGGTGCATTGGGTTCAGGCCGGGCTGCGGCCCTGTTGCACATTGCCCCGCCAGATCGGTTTCAGCACTTCCAGCACCAGCAGGATCGCGGCGCTCGCCGTCAGCGGTACGATCAGCCATATGGGGTCAAGGCTGCCAAAGCGGAACAGGGTGCGGGCAGGGCCCCAGAACACGGTCACGGCCAACAGTATTCCCACGACTGGCAGCACCACGGCCAGTGCCCTGTTGGGCCGAATGATCGCGGTAATGATCGAGGCTGACATGGACCGATCGACAAAGATCAGCGTCACGATGGCCAGCACCAGCGTGTGAAAGGTCAGTGCGCGGACCTGATCTTGATCAAACCCGTAACCGGGTGCCAGAAACAGGATCAGCGTGGCCACGCCCAGCACCAATCCGCCTTGCAGCAGGCCCCAGATGATTGTCGGCGTGGAAAACAGCGGCTCGGATGCCGGGCGCGGGGGGCGGTTCATGATGCCGTCCTCCTCGGTTTCAGCCTCGAACACCAAAGAACAGACCGGGTCGATGACCATTTCAAGGAATGCGATATGCACGGGGGCCAGCAACAACGGCATCCCGAACAAAAGCGGGATCAGCGCAAGCCCTGCAATCGGCACATGCACGGCCAAAATGAAGCTCATCGCCTTGCGAAGGTTGTCATAAATCCGCCGCCCCAGCCGGACGGTGGTGACGATGGACCCGAAGTCATCGTCGAGCAGTACGATGGACGCGGCTTCCCTTGCCACATCGGTACCGCGACCGCCCATCGCCACGCCGATATCGGCGGCTTTCAAGGAGGGCGCATCATTCACCCCGTCGCCGGTCATCGCCACGATGGCACCATTTGTCTGCAATGCCCTGACAATGCGCAGTTTCTGTTCGGGCATGATGCGCGCAAAGACAGTGGCGTTCTGGACGGCGCTGGCAAGATCAGTATCAGACATTGCGGCCAAGGCGGTGCCGTCGATCACACCATCGTCGCCGATGCCAGCATCATGCGCAATCGACCGCGCCGTGGCCGGATAGTCGCCCGTAATCATGATGATCCGGATGCCTGCACTGCGGCATTGCGCAACGGCAGCGGGGACCGAGGCGCGCAGCGGGTCGGCCAGCCCGACCAGACCCAGAAACCGAAAGTCAAAGCCTTGCTGATCGGACGGTAAATCAGCCGCCCCAGATGCAGCCTCGGCCACGCCCAGAACACGCAACCCGCGCGCCGCCATCCGATCTGCTGACGATATCAGCGCAGCACGGGAAGGTGCATCAAGCCGACACAGATCGAACATTGCTTCGGGTGCGCCTTTGGTCGCAACCATATGGGTCCCGGTCCCATCGGCGCGGTCCCAGACCTGCGACATGGCCAGTAATTGTTGTGAAAAAGGATAGGATCGGATCAGCGTGCATCCTTCAGCGGGCAGTGTTTCGCCGTTGCGCAGGTCAGCTTTCGCCAGCGCGTGAAACGCCTTTACATCGGGTCAAACGGATTGGGCGCGCAAGCCATCACGCCTGCCGCCGCCAGTTCCCGAAAGGCATCGGGCAGGGGTTTCTCGCCAATCAGATGGTCCTGCCCATCCGGTAGCTGCAGCGCCGCAATCGTCATGCGGTTTTCGGTCAGTGTCCCGGTCTTGTCGGTACACAGCACCGACGCCGCGCCAAGGGCCTCTATCGCCGAGGCCCGCCGGGTCAGAACCCGTGCCTTGGAGATGCGCCATGCGCCCATCGCCATGAACACCGCCAGCACCATCGGAAATTCCTCGGGCAGCATGGCCATTCCGACGGCAATGCCGGCCAGCACCCCTTGCAGCCACTCCCCGTGCCATGCGCCATAGATTGCCACGACCGCGAGGCTGACGATGCCCCCGATCACGGCAAAGGCCAGCACGAGCCGGCGCATCTGACGCTGCAGGTGCGGGGTCGCTGTGTCCAATTGGTTCAGCGATGTGCCGATCTTGCCGATTTCACTGTGGATGCCGGTGGCGGTCACTTCGGCGAGCGCTGTGCCGCGCACGATCAGGGTGCCGGAAAAGACCATGGGCTGATCCTCTCCGCCCGGTCGGGCCGTGCCCGCGGCCACGGCTTTGCGCACCGGAACCGCCTCGCCTGTCAGCAGGGATTCGTCGGCGGACAGGTCTGCCGCCTGCAACAGCCGGGCATCGGCGGGCACCCGGTCGCCTTCGGCCAGAACGATCAGATCGCCGCGCACCACATCAGGTCCGGCGATACGCATCTGCTGGCCGCCACGGATGACAAGGGCGCGGGGGCTGGTCAGATCGCGCAGCGCCTCGAGCACCCGTTCGGTCCGGGCCTCTTGCACAGTCGTAATGCCGATTGACAGGCAGGCAAAGGTCAGCAGGATCAGCGCCTCTTCCCGGCTGCCCAGCAGCAGATACACAACGCCACCCGCCAGCAGCAGCGCCAGCATCGGTTCGCGCAGCACGTTCAGAATGATGCGCAAGGGCGAGCGGCGTTTGGAATGGGGCAGGGCGTTTGGCCCATCGGCCTGCAGCCGGGCTGCGGCTTTGGCGTTTGACAGGCCCAAGAGTGCGGCAACGGCTGGCGTGACAACTTCCATTGATAACTCCGCAGGGGGGGGCGCATTGCGATGGCGTTGTGGGCAAGAGGTACGGTTTACCCTGCCCGTGGATGGCTGCCCCGGAATTGATCTGCATCAGGGATGCGCCGCGTTTTGGGACAAGTTCTGGTCGTTACCCGTTTCCTGCAAAAGCCGTGCCCCGATCCGCTGTCGCACATCGGCGGGTTCCGCCTCCAGCGCTTCTGCCAGCCGATGCAAACGGGACCGGGCTGCATGCAGCGCGTCGATCAGTGTTATTACGATTCCCAACGCGTCTTCGGTCAGATCAAACTGTTCAGCCAGGTCACACAGCAGTTCCAACCGGGCCAGATCAACCGGGGCATAGGTCCGGCCCGTCGCGGTCTGCACCGGCGCGACCAGACTGGCGCTGATAAAGACATCAAGGCGTTGCCGGGTGAGCCATGTGATGGCAGCGATTGCATCGTCTTCGGTCAGGGTCATGGTCATGGTCTGGGTCATTCTTGCGCCCCCTCGAACAAATCTTTGCGCGGGTCATAGGCATGGTCTTTGCGCCATTCTTCGATGAATGCCCGCAATTCGGGATCGGTTTTGGGCGGCATGGCGATGCGCAACGCGATCCGCTGATCCCCCGGTTTGCCTGTTGCCCGTGTGATTCCACGTCCTTTCAGTCGCAAGGTCTGGCCGCTTGTCGCCCCGATTGGGATAGTCACGTTGACCGGGCCATCAATCGTGGGTGAGGTGACTTTGCCGCCAAGGATCGCCTCGTCGATGCTGATTGGCAGGGTCATCAGGATATCATCGCCCTCGCGCCGGAACAGGGGGTGGGCCTGAACCCTGACAGTGACATAGGCATCGCCCGCAGGTCCGCCGCCGATGCCCAGACCACCCTTGCCGCGCAACCGCAAAGTCTGGCCGTCTTGCAGGCCTTGGGGGATCTGCACGTCCAAGTCATGACCATCGGGCAGGGTCAGCCGAGTTTTCGTACCGCGGGCCGCGTCCAGAAACGGCACGTCGAGGGCAAAGCGTAAATCCTGCCCTGAGGCTGCAAAGCGGTCGTCAAACCCTGCGCCAGACGACGTACCGCCGTTGCCGCGCTGGCGCAGAATCTCGGCGAAAATATCGGCGGGATCGCCAAAATCCTGAAACCCCCGGCGCGGCTGATAGGGATGATCGGCGGTTTCGGCGTAGTCGCGGTAGAAATTGCGCGGCGGACGTTCGGCGCCGGTGTCGTCAATCTCGCCCGCGTCAAACCGGGCGCGCTTTTCGGGGTCGCCCAGCAGATCATAGGCGGCATTGACCAGTTTGAACCGCGCCTCGGCCTTGGGGTCATCAGGGTGCAGGTCCGGATGCGAACTGCGCACCAGTTTGCGGTAGGCTTTCTTGATCTCGGCAGGCGTTGCGGTCTTGGTCAGGCCAAGGGCTGCGTATGGATCATGCGCCATCTTATGTCTGTTCCCCCACCCGCACTGTCACGATCCCTGCGCCTGTCGCCTCTACATCCGCAACACGATCAATCCGGACGTCGGAGACATATTTGCCACCCGCCGTCATCGGCGCTTTGATCCGCATCAACCCGACGGACGATCCGGTAGGTTAAAACGGCCTCAATGCGCAGCTATTGAGGGGCGTCATCATGGCTGGTTTGGGAAGTGCAAAGGCTGCTTTGGTCGCGATGGTTCTGGCAGGTCCGGCGCAAGCCGACATGACGAGCCGGACGCTTGCCGAGGATATTCTGCTGTTTGGATCGGGCAACTCGGCCCGGCTTGACGCGCCGCGTGACGTACTTGCGGCAGGCTCCACCGTCGTGCTGGAGGGCGCGGTTGCTCAGGACACGCCGGCGGTGGGCTTTGATGTCGATATTGGGGCGACCACGGGGGGCGATCTGTACGCAATCGGGTTTTCCATCAGCCTGCGGGGTCCGGTCGAAGGCGATCTGACGGCTTCGGGTATGTCGGTGTATACGTCTGCGAATGCCGTGGTTTCGGGAAATGCGCGGCTTGCAGGCCGCACGGTTATCATCGACGGAGCGATCAGCGGTGGGCTGGCGGCGGCAGGTGCCGAAGTGATCCTGAACGCCCAGGTTTCGGGTGTCTGCGCAACTGCCTTTGCTGATCCGGGGCATGTTCTTTGAAGGCTGGCAACCGGCCCATACGCCCGTTCACGACCGCGCGTTGGATCATTTCGTTGCGGCGATTGCGGCAAACATCGGCGACGTCAGGGATTGGCGGGGGGCCGAGGATATCGAAATCGTCATGCGATTGCTGAATGGCAAGATCAGCGAAGGCGAGATCGCTGATATCAAAGCCGGGTTGCCGATGGCTATTCGTGACCTTTGGCCCGATTGAAAG
>JANNBG010000141.1:0-2754 GCA_031385205.1 Rhodobacterales bacterium | reverse complement strand
GGCATTGTCCGCAGCGATTTCAGCCTGGGGCAACTACAGGGCACGATCACGATAGACGGCAACGCCTCAGGTCTTGGCTATGACCTGACCGGGCTGGCCAAAGGCGGCTTCGTCGTGTCCCACGTCAGGAACGCCGATGATATCAATGTAACCGCCCCACGGTTCAGTGACAGTGTCGTCGTGCGGTTCTTCAGTGGCGCGGGCAATCTGACCGCGCGGGATCGCGCCATTCATACCACTGATGAGATTGTCTTTGGCACATCCGTCACGCAATTGGCCACCGGCGAGATCGTCGTGGTCTGGGAACAATACGCCGAAGATGACTCTGGCACAGATATCAAGGGTCGCATCCTTTCGTCCGACGGACGCGTCATCTCGCGCGTGTTCGAAATTGGCCAGGATCGCTTTGAAGGAGACGATCAGGCAGACCCCGTGGTGCGTGCCCTCGCCGGTGGCGGGTTTGTCGTCGCATACCAGTCCGATTCAATCGATAATGATAACGAAGGCATCGCCGCCCGCATCTTTGGCCGCGCGACCGCCGGAAATGACCGTGTCACCGTCGATCAATCCGGCATGATGCTGGGCCTTGCCGGCAATGACACCCTCACCGGCAGCGGGCGCAGCAATACGCTGATGGGCGGTGATGGTGCGGATAAGGCTTATGGGTTGGCTGGGGCCGACCGCATGGGGGGCGGCACCGGGCGCGATCTGCTGGTGGGGGGCGACGGCAATGACACGCTGACGGGCGGTGCGGGCAATGACACGCTGACCGGCGGCGCGGGTGCCGACAGCTTTGTCTTTGCAAATACCGCCAGCCCCGCCAACCGCGATGCGATCACTGCCTTCGCAAGTGATGACCTGATCCTCCTCGACAACGCCGTCTTCCGCGCCTTGGGGACTGCGGGCCACCTGAACCCCACGTCGTTCAAGATGATCGGCACCGGGGCCAACGCCGACGCCAATGACCGCCTGATCTATGATAAACGCACTGGCACCCTTTACTACGATACCAACGGCTCTGCCGATGGCGGGCGCTTTGCCATTGCCGATCTCGACAATCGCCCCATCCTGACCGCTGGCGATATTCACATCATCTGATCCCCATGCGCGGATCACCACCGATGCCGAAACTCCTGACCTGACCTGTGCGTAGTTATCAGTGCAACATGTCATTGCCGAAACAGGAGAATGCGAATGGGCCAAGAATTTCGCGTCAACACCTATCAGGATAACTGGCAGCGCAACCCCGCCGTCACCACCTTTGCCGATGGCAGTTTCCTCATCACCTGGGACAGCTATTTCAACAACTACGACGGCACCCCGCCCCGCACCTATGTCGTCTCGCAGCGCTATGACGCCGCAGGCAGGCCAACCGATATCAGCCGCATCGTGCATGCCATTGACTATACGTCGTCACAGGAACCAAGCGTCGCCACCCTGTCAGATGGTGGATACGTTTTTGTCTACCAATACGATGATTATGATCCCCTCGTCTCAAATCGTGAAACCTGCTACGCCACCGTGTTCAATGCCAACGGGTCCGTCCGCGTTGGCGAAATCCGCGTCGATACGGTGCCCGGCTTTGGCGTTGTGTCACCCGAAGTGTTCGCCACCGCCAATGGCGGCTTCAAGGTCGTCTTTGGCATGGACAAGGCCGGGGCATATTTTGGCGATGTCTATATGCAGCAATACAATCGCAATGGCATAGCGCAGGGTGGCAATGCTTTGGTCAACACCAACGCGCGTGACAATGCCCAGCTTTGTGCGCAATCCGCCACGCTGAGCAATGGCAATACCATCACCATCTGGGCCAGCCAATCCACGCTGGATACGCCATCCGGGTCAGGCAGAAATGAGCTGCGCGGGATGCTGACCACGCCTGCGGGTGCGGTCAGCCGCGCCGATTTCAACATCACCGAAACCGTCGGCGCGCTGGTTGGCAGCGATGACGGCAACTATGACATTGCCGCCACCCAAAACGGCGGCTTTGTCGTGGCCCAGATCGCCTATGACTTTGAACTTGGCCTCGATACCCCGCGCGCGGGCTATTACACGGTATTTCAATTCCACAACAGCAAAGGCACCGAAACCTCAGACTATATCCGCGTCTTTGGCAGTAACGCCCTGCCAGAATCCG
Source organism: Rhodobacterales bacterium (assembly GCA_031385205.1). Classification (GTDB taxonomy): domain Bacteria; phylum Pseudomonadota; class Alphaproteobacteria; order Rhodobacterales; family Rhodobacteraceae; genus JAAFHS01. Next base: position 617 of record JANNBG010000141.1, on the reverse strand, counting down.
TCCGCATCACGCAATTGGATTCAGGCCAGATTGCCGTGGTCTGGCAGCAATCCTCGCGCGGTGCGGGGCTGGAATACGATGTCTATGGCCGTGTCTTCACCGCCGGGGGCAGCGCGCTGACCGATGTTTTCGCCATCAGCCAGGAACGCGGTGGCAGCACAGATGACCAGACCGATCCCGAAATCACCGCCCTGCAAGGCGGGGGGTTCATTGTCACCTACACCTCCGTGTCCATAGACAGTGATGACGAAGGCATCGCCGCCCGCATCTATGGCCGCGCCACCGCCGGGAATGACCGGGTCACTGTGGATGCATCCGGCATGATGCTGGGTCTTGGCGGTAACGACACAATCACCGGCAATGGGCGCAGCAACCTGTTGGCAGGCGACGCGGGCAGTGACCGCTTATCCGGCCTTGCAGGCGATGACCGGCTGGGCGGGGGTGCCGGGCGCGATCTGCTGTCGGGCGGCGATGGGCGTGACCGGCTGTCCGGCGGTCTGGGCATGGATACGCTGACGGGCGGCACTGGGGCCGACAGCTTTGTCTTTGCCAATACGCCAACCCCAGCCAACCGCGATAGCATCACCGCATTGGCCAGCGTTGACACTCTGCTGCTG
>JANNBG010000129.1:0-3274 GCA_031385205.1 Rhodobacterales bacterium | reverse complement strand
GCAATCTGCCCATCTTTTGAAGCTGTCAGGGGGTGATGGGCAAATTGCCCATCCTACGCATTCGCCTCGCGGATTTTTGCGGCGGCGGTCTTGTCGTAGGTGACACCCTTGGCCTCGAACAACTGGTCCAACTCGCCCGATAGCGTCATCTCGGTGATGATGTCGCAGCCGCCGACGAATTCACCCTTTACATACAGCTGCGGAATGGTGGGCCAATCGGAGAAATCCTTGATGCCCTGGCGGATATCCGCATCGGCAAGCACATTCACATCAGCGAAATCAACGCCCATGAAGTTGAGCACGCCGGCGACGCGGGATGAAAACCCGCATTGCGGCATCATCTTTGTGCCCTTCATGAACAGGACGACGTCGTTTTTGGTGATGGTGTCCTGGATTTGGTCAACTGCGGTCATGTTCGTGGTCCTTTCGGTCTTTTGACCCATATCCGACGCCATATCTGAGGACGCCAGCAAATTCAAATATGCAACCGATGAACGTCGTCACCGATATCACTCTGGAAACGGCATGCATGGCAGTTCCCATCACTCTGGCGCCTTCGTCGTCAAGGCCAGCGCGTGCAACTCACCCTGCGCGCCGTCCATCTTGCCCTTCAAACTTGCATAGACCGCGCGTTGTTGCTGCACGCGGTTCATGCCCTTGAAACTGGCGTCGATCACTTCCGCCGCCCAATGGTTGCCATCGCCAGCCAGATCAGTGATCGTGATCTTGGCGGCCGGAAAATCCGTGCGGATCAGGGCTTCGATGTCGCGGGCTTCCATGGCCATGCGGGCACTCCTTGGTTCCCTGCAAATCTAGGGGCTAACGGCTTGACCTGCAATGCCCTGCACCTTCCTCTGTTCTCAACTATCTCGGAGGTTTGGGGGCTGGCCCCCAACTACACCCCGACAGCCTGCACAAACGCCCCGCGATAGAGCGCCGCCAACGCCGCCATCGGCCGCTTCGTCGTGCCAAACTGCACCACATCGCCGCCAAACCGCCCGACAATCGCACAAGGCACAGCGCCCGCCATCAGGGCTGCAGCGCCCGCTGCATCACAGGCGAGCAGATACCGCGCCTGATCTTCGCCAAACAGCGTGGGAATGTCGCCTGCGTCCAGCACCACGCCCAGACCGGCACCCTCCGCCATCTCAAAGGCCGCAAGGGCAAGGCCACCATCGGACAGGTCGGTTGCGGCGCGGATGGAACGCCGCATGGAGCGGACGTATTCGCCATGGCTGCGTTCCGCCACAAGGTCCACCGGGGGGGCATCGCCCGCCTCCATGCCAAACGCCTCGGCCAGCAGGGCGGATTGGCCAAGGTGGCCGTGGGTGACGCCGATCAGCACGGCCAGATCGCCGTCCTGCGGAACCCCGGCGATCAGATCGCCCGGGTAAAGGATTCCCACCGCACCAATGGTCGGCGTGGGCAGGATGCCTTTGCCGTCAGTTTCGTTATACAAACTGACATTGCCGGAAACGATGGGCATATCGAGGGCAATGCACGCCTCGCCGATGCCCTGAATGGCACCGACCATTTGCCCCATGATTTCGGGCTTTTCCGGGTTGCCGAAGTTCAGGTTATCCGTCGTGGCCAAGGGGCGCGCGCCCACGGCGCAAAGGTTCCGGTAAGCCTCGGCCACCGCTTGCCGCCCGCCCATCACGGGGTTGGCCATGACATAACGCGGGGTGACATCGGAGGTGAAGGCGAGCGCCTTATCCGTACCATGCACGCGCACGACGCCTGCACCAAGGCCGGGAATACGCAGAGTATCGGCCATGACCATGCTGTCATATTGCTCCCATACCCAAGCCTTGTGGGCATAAGACGGGCTGCTGATGAGCGCCACCAGCGCATCCATCGCACCGATTGCGGGCACGTCGCCCAACGGCGGGGCAGGGGGTGTGGGCACCCAAGGGCGGTCGTACTCGGGGGCGGAGGAGGAGAGTTTGGACAGGGGCAGGTCGGCTTTGGTGATGCCATTGTGGATGATGAGAAAGCGGTCCTCGGCAATCGTCTCGCCCACAATGGCGAAATCAAGGTCCCATTTCACGAAAATCGCGCGGGCCTGTGCCTCCATTGCTGGCTTCAATACCATCAGCATGCGTTCCTGGCTTTCCGACAGCATCATCTCATACGCCGTCATGTGCGTTTCGCGCTGCGGTACCGCGTCGAGGTTCAGCCGGATGCCAAGGCCGCCCTTGTCACCCATTTCCACTGCCGAACAGGTCAGGCCCGCCGCCCCCATATCCTGAATGGAAATCACGGCCCCGGAGGCCATCAGTTCGAGGCACGCCTCTAACAATCGTTTCTCGGTAAACGGGTCGCCGACCTGCACGGTGGGGCGTTTTTCCTCGATGGTGTCGTCAAATTCGGCAGATGCCATGGTGGCGCCACCCACGCCATCGCGGCCGGTCTTGGCACCCAGATAAACCACGGGCATGCCGACGCCAGACGCCACCGAATAGAAAATCTTGTCGGTATCGGCGAGACCTGCGGCAAAGGCATTCACCAGACAGTTGCCATTATAGCTGCGGTGAAAGCGCACCTCACCACCACCCGTCGGCACGCCAAAGGCGTTGCCATAACCGCCCACGCCTTGCACCACGCCGCTGACAAGCTGGCGGGTCTTGGGGTGGTTGACGTCACCAAACGACAGCGCATTCATCGCCGCAATGGGCCGTGCGCCCATGGTGAACACATCGCGCAGAATGCCGCCGACGCCGGTGGCCGCCCCCTGATAGGGTTCGATATAGGATGGGTGGTTGTGGCTTTCCATCTTGAAGATGACCGCTTGGCCATCGCCGATATCGACCACGCCGGCATTCTCGCCCGGCCCGCAAATCACCTGTGGCCCGGTGGTGGGCAAGGTGCGCAGCCATTTCTTGGAGGATTTATAGGAACAGTGTTCGTTCCACATGGCGGAAAAGATGCCGAGTTCTGTATAGGATGGCGCGCGCCCGATGATCCCCAGAAGGCGCGCGTATTCATCGGGTTTCAGACCGTGGCTGGCGATCAGATCCGGGGTGATGGCGGGCTCGGTCATGGCATCCCTCACGTCAATTTCGCCTGCGTTTATGCCATGTGAGGGGCAAGTGAAAGCACAGGTCTGATTTTTCGCAGAAAAATCGCGGCGCGTGCAGGTGGTCTAAGTGACGAGAAAGACGCAGTTATTTCAAAATATCAGAAAAAAAGGTCACTTCCTGTAATTTTTTTTTGGCCTGTTTGTCGAAATTGGCAAAGTGACGGCGTCCTTGGGTTATCGAAACACTGAAAC
>JANNBG010000101.1:0-8367 GCA_031385205.1 Rhodobacterales bacterium | reverse complement strand
AACTTGTTGGTGGCAAAGCCCCATTCGGTTGACACGACGGGCAGCTTGCCGCCCCCGGCGGCGGCATCGACCATCGCGCGGACGTTATCATAGTCCGGTGCCACGACTTCCGGGTCCACATAGGGGTGGATGCTGACGGCGTCGACCAGCCCGGCAATTCCATCGTCGAGGCAGGCCTGCAGGAACGCCGTATCCAAGACCTGCTCACCCACTTTATGACCAAGCGCCGGGCCGATGATCGCCGCATCGGGTTCGGCGCGGCGGATAGCCTCGGCAGTTGCGCGGGCAAGGGCCATGTATTCGGCAGGGTTTTCGCGCGGCTCCCAAAAGTTGGCGCGGTTCGGCTCGTTCCAGATCTCCCAGATAGGGTGCGCGTCGCGGTAGCGCGTTGCCGCAGCAGCGGCGAAGGTGGTGAAGGCCTGTATTTCGATATAGGTGGTGACACCCTCCATCCAGCGACCGCCGTAGACATCCGGGTTGTTGAAGCCAAGGATGAACAGGGGCCGAAGCCCCCGCGCCATGAGGCCCGCGACGAACGGGTCCCACCGCGACCAGTCGAGCACATGGCGCTGTGACTCTACATCCGACCAAAACAGATCGGTGCGCACAAAGCCAAAGCCCGCCCCGGCGCAGACGTCAAGCGTCGCCTCGGAAAGGTCATGCACCTGAATGCCAAACCCGTGGCCGAGCCCCGCGATCCAGGGAGCGGGCTGTCCCTGGGCCCTTGCAGGCCAAGACACCAAGGGTCCGGCGGCGAGCCCGGCTGCGGCTTGGAGAAAGCATCGACGGTGCATTTCCTGCTCCATAAGTTGCGCCAGGCTAGGGATGGGGCAGCCTGATGGCAAGACGGGCACTTACGCACGATGGGGGGCGGAGGAAAAGCTATGTCCGCATTCCACTGTCCCCTCGTTTGCGCCAAAATCCCGTCTTGCAACAAAGGCCGGATCGTCGACCAAAAACGCCCGCTTCAGCCTAAGCATGTCTGGGCGATCCGTGTCCGCCTTGAGATCGCGTCATACATCCACGACCTAAGCCGCGTCGCCATGGCGATCGGCTGCATGCTTCGCGGCTGTCATCTTGTGCGGCTCAAGGTGTGCGATGTCTTTGTGTCGGGCCACATGAAAGAGCGGGCTTTCGTCATGTAAGGCGAGACGCAACGGCCCGTCCCGTTCGAGATCACCGAAGCGACGCGCAAATCCGTGCAGCGCCGGATCGAAATCCCGGCGATGTTCGGGTGCGACGATCTGTGGCCAAGCCGTTTTCCTTACAGCGCGCATCTTTCAACGCGGCAGTATGCAAGAAATCTGCAAGGTTGGATCACGTCGACAGGTCGCGTGCCGCGCGACTCCGGCATCCACGCGATGCGGTGTACCACGGCCCCCCAGATATACAAAGAGACCGAGAACCAGCAGGCGGATCAGATCCACGCGTCATGCCCGGATTTGGGCCACGGCGCAGATGCAGCGGCGATCAGCCTCAGGCAGAACGCCCGGTCATGCGCGGCCAGCTTTGGTGCAGATCGTCGATGACAAGAGGGTGACTGTGGCTGTTGGCGTGGTCTTGCAGATGCGGATGCCCGGCTGGCAGATCCGGGTGATCGTGACGCACTTCAACCGGGTCTGTTGCTGGCCAAAGGCGGATCACGGCGATCAAGGCAAGCCCGCCCAGAACCGCAAGCCCGATGGCGGCCGCCCCCATGCCAAAGGCCGACCCCAGCCACCCGGCCAGCGGATAGGTCACCAGCCATGCCGCATGCGACATCGCGAACTGGGCAGCAAACACGGCCGGCCGGTCCTCAGCGCGGGCGGACCTGTTCAGGATGCGCCCGATGGGCGTCTGTGTCAGCGAAAAGCCGAACCCGATCACCGCCCACAGCACCATCAGCGCGACAAGTCCGGGGGCCAGCGGCGTTGCCGCAACCCCGGCGACCATCAGCGCCGCCCCCGCGATCATCACCGGGCGGTCGGAGAACCGTGTCAAAATGCGTGGCAGCAGAAACGCTGCGACAATCGACCCCGCGCCGAAGGCCGCAAAGGCCAGCGCCACCTGCGGCGCGCCAAGGGCGAAACGCGCTTGCACCAGCACAACGGTATTCACATAGATCATCGCACCTGCGGCAGCGACGGCCAGTTCCATCACCATCAGCCCGCGCAGGCGCGGTGTGGCCAGATAGATGCGGATGCCTTTGGTGGTAGAGGCCCAGAAATGCCCCGGCTCGGCCAATGTCCGCGATGGAAGGGTGACCGTGACGACCAGCAGGGCAGATGCGACAAATCCGGCCACCGTGCCGCCAAACAGCACCGGAAAGCTGACCACAGTCAGCAGCGCTGCGGCCAGCATCGGGCTGATGATCTGCTCCAGATCTTCCGCGAGGCGCAACAGGGACAGCGCGTTGGTGTAATCGGTCTCATCGGGCAGAACATCGGGCACGGTCGCCTGAAACGCCGGGGTAAAGCCTGCGGATGCCGCCTGCAGCAGGAAGATCAGGACGTAGATCTGCCAGATCTCGGTCACGAAAGGCAGAAACAGCACCACGCCCGCGCGGATCAAGTCCAGCGTCACAAGGAACGCCCGCCTTGGCAGACGCTCGGCCACCGCGGCGGCCACCGGGGCAAGTGTGACATAGGCGATCATCTTGATGGCCAGCGCCGTTCCCAGCACCAAGCCCGCATCTTCGCCCGCCAGTTGCCAAGCCAACAGGCCAAGGGCGACTGTGGCAAGGCCTGTGCCCACAAGGGCGATGACAAGGGCCCCGAACAGGTGCCGGAAGGTGCGGTTCGCCAGAACGCCTAGCATGAGTGGTCCTTACAAAAGTTTGGTCATGGCTTTGATTTCGGCCAGATCGGTGGACGCCTGCGGCAGGCAATGGTCGATATGGTCATGGATCAGTGTGCGCTTGGCCTGTGCCACCGCGCGTTCCACGGCATGAAGCTGGGTGGCAATATCCGCGCAGGCAGCCCCGTTCTGGATCATACCGATCACATGCCGCAGGTGGCCCTCGGCACGTTTCAGGCGGGTGGCGATGGCCGGATGGGTTGCATCTGCGGTTTGATCTGACATAATGTTTACTAACCCCCTAGGGGGGATGATGCAAGAAACGAGGCGGGCGGCAGGTGCGGGTCTTGAACGGCTGGGGTCGTGGTGCCCGGGGATGGCTTTTCGGCATGATTGCCAGCTTTGCGCTGGTGCTGGCACCTTTGGCATTGGCCAGCAGCCACGGGCCTGCCGCCTTTGCCGAGGCGGTCGTGTCCGCTGCCGCGGACCAAGACCAAGACCATGCCCATGACGGGGACCAGCCGGATGCGCCGTATCACGACGCCAGCGACCATGATCATTCTGTCGCAGTGATCCTTTCCGGCAGGGGCACCTGGCAGCTTTTGGCCATCGAAGGAAATGGCCCGGGGACCCCATTCGTCTGGATGCCTCAGCGACCCGAAGGGCCAAGGCGACCGCCGCGGGAAACTGCCGTCTGACGGGCGATAGAGCCCGACCAACCGGCACTTTCAACGAGGAAAATCAAATGACACTTTCTCTGCGCACCCAAGGGGTTGCAGCGGGGGCGCATCACAGGGCGCTGCCGCTGATCCTGTCCGGGTTGCTTCTGCTTTGGGCCGAGGCCGCCCTAGCCCATGCCGTCACGCTTGGCGACAAGGGCTATATTCAAGAGGTGACGGGGGTGAACATCATCCCCTTCCTCTATCTCGGGGCCAAGCACATGGTCACAGGCTATGATCATATCCTGTTCCTGTTCGGGGTGATCTTTTTCCTTTACGGGATGAAGCAGATCGGCACCTATGTGACGCTGTTCGCCATCGGCCATTCCACCACGATGCTGGCGGGGGTCTGGTTCAACTTTGGCATCAACAGCTATGTCATCGACGCGATCATCGGGTTTTCGGTGGTTTACAAGGCGCTGGACAATCTGGGCGCGTTTCGCGCCTGGTTCGGGGTGCAGCCGAATACCAAGGCCGCCACGCTGATCTTTGGGTTCCTGCACGGCTTTGGCCTGTCGTCCAAGATCCTTGACTACAATATCTCGCCCGACGGGCTGTTGCCGAACCTGCTGGCCTTCAACGTGGGGGTCGAGGTGGGGCAATTGCTGGCGCTGGCCGCGATCCTTGCGGTGATGAACCGCTGGCGCGCCACCCCGTCTTTCGCGCGGCAGGCCTATGTCGCAAATGTCCTGATGATGACGGCTGGATTTGTGCTGATGGGATATCAGCTTGCCGGCCTGATCCTTGCTTAAGAACCGGAGCAACCGACATGCAAAACCGTTTTGATATCCAATCCGCCCCCCCGCTGCGCGCCGATATGCGGGCAACCCACGCCCATGTACAAGGGGTGAACGCGACCCCCGGCGGCCTGATCCGCGCCACCATCGGCGCGGGCCTTGCGGCATTCGTCATTCTTGGCCTGTTCTATCTGCCCGCCGAGTATGGCGTGGACCCGACCGGGATCGGCGGCCTGATGGGTCTGACCGAAATGGGTGAGATCAAGCAAGGCCTCTACGGTGAAGCTGCTGCGGAGGATGCCGTTCTGGCGGCACAAGTGCAAGAGTTGCAGCCAATCCCGTATGGCGACATTCTTGGAAGGCTTGACCGCATTGATGCGCAGTTGGCAGCCATTGCTGCCATCATCGGCGCAGATGGGCTGATGCTGGCACCTGTCCCGACGACCCCTGCACCTGAGGAACCGGTCGCTGAGGCGGAGATCGTGCCCGAACCCGTCCCGGAAGCGCCTGCAGAAGAGGTAGCCGCTATTGAAGCCCCGCCCGCTGAAACCCCGGCCATCGACGCTACCGTTGCCGAAGCCGTCGCCCAACCGGTTGCCGTGGGCATCTGGCGCGACGAGGTCAACTATACCCTCGCCCCCGGCGAAGGGATCGAAGTCAAACTGGTGATGGCGGAAGGCCAGACCGCCCGGTTCGAATGGACGGCGAACGGTGCTGTGGTCAACTATGACACCCACGCCGACGGTTCTGGCCAGAAGATCAGCTACGAACAGGGGCGCGGCGTCGGCGAGCAGACGGGCGAACTGACGGCAGCCTTCACTGGCAACCACGGCTGGTTCTGGCGCAACCGCTCGGATGCGCCGCTGACCATCACCCTGCGCACGGCGGGAGAGTATTCGGAAATGAAGGCGCCGTAAGCCAGCCGGTCGGGCGGCAATCGCGCGCCCGACCGCTCAACCCGCGTTCAGCCGACATTCGGCCCAAAGCGCGCTGTCAGATCGAAAGCATCGCCCCGAAACACCGGTCGCACGATGGTCAGCGTTTCCGTCCCGCGCCATATGCGGCGTTCGACCAGCAGGCAGGGTGTGCCTGTGGCAATCTCAAGCGCCTTGGTGGCAACAGCATTCGCACCGATGGCGGCGATACGGTGTTCGGCTTGCGTCCTGGGCACATGGGCGAGCAGCCATGGTCCGGGCGGAGATTTCGTGACATCGGCACTGGTGGCATCGGGTACGGCATCCAGAAAGATATGCCGGTCCTCCAGCAAGATCGCCGCGTCATCGCTGTGATGTAGCGACCGGATGAACCGGCTGCGCCCCAGATGGTGGTCTTCGGATCCCAGATGCACGCAGCAGGGCGCACGCATCTCGTCTGGCAGCGCACAATAGGCATCGGTCGCGCCACGGGCCTCGACCTCGGCGCGGATGTGCGGATGCAGGGTCTGCGGGCGGGTGTCCGGGGCGTGGTCGTGTATCAGATCACGGCATGAGCTTTCGCAGCTGCAAGGTGGCAGGCGGCTTGGCCCTCATGTTTGACAGGGCGCAGTTGGGGTTCCGTGACGCGGCATTGCGGTTCCACCACCGGGCAGCGCGTGGAAAACCGGCAGCCGGGCGGCGGGTTGCGCGGGCTGGGCGGATCGCCTGCCAGCAGGATACGCGGGCGGGTGGCTTCGATCCTTGGGTCGGGGGATGGCACGGCGGACAACAGGGCCTGCGTGTAGGGATGCGCGGGGTCGCGGAACAAGGGCCGGGTGATGCCCTGTTCGGCGACGCGGCCCAGATACATGACCGTCACCGCCGAACAGACCTCGCGCACGATGGCCAGATCATGCGCCACGATCACGATGGTCAGGCCAAGCTGGGCTTGCAACCTTGCGAACAGGTTGACGATCTGCGCCCGGACCGAAACATCCAGCGCCGACAGCGGCTCGTCGCAGATCAGCAGTTGCGGGTTCAGCGCCAGCGCGCGGGCGATGGATACCCGCTGCCGCTGCCCGCCCGACAGCGAGCGCGGGATGCGGTCCAGCACGGTGGCGGGAAGGGCCACGAGGTCCAGCAATTCCGCCAGCCGTGCCTTGCGCTCTGCTGTGTTGCCGATGCCGTGGATCAGAAGCGGTTCCTCCAATGTCTGGCCAACGGTCTGACGGCGGCTCATCGATCCCAGCGGGTCCTGGAAAATGAACTGCACGGCGCGGGCAAAGCCTTTGCGGTCCTGTTTTTGCCACTCTGCCCGGTCGCGCCCGCCGATCTTGACGCTGCCTTCGGTCACCGATTGCAACCCGATGATCGCGCGGGCAAGCGTGGTTTTGCCGCAGCCGGATTCCCCTACGATGCCGTGGAACGCGCCCTTGGGAATGGTCAGGTCGACCCCATCCACGGCCCGGACCAATCCGACGCTGGTCTTGAAATGGACCTTGAGGCCGGTTGCCTGAATGGCGGGAACGTCAGGCATAGGTGGCAATCCCTTCGGCGGCGATGACAACCGGGCAGGCGACGCGGTGGGGCGTGTCACCCTGCGCCACAGTTTGCAGGCGCGGGCGATGGCTGTGACAGGCGGGCAGCACTTGGTCGCAGCGGTCGGCAAAGCGGCAGCCGGGCATAAGCTGCGCCTGATTGGGCGGGATGCCGGGGATTTCCTTTGTCCCGGTCGCGGTGTCGGACCGGAAATCGGGAACCGAGGCCAGCAAGCCCCGCGTATAGGGATGCACGGGGGCGGTCAGCACGTCGATTGCACTGCCCTCTTCCGCGATCTGGCCCGCATAAAGCACGATCACCCGGTCGGCCAGCACGGACACCGCCCCGATATCATGGGTAATCAGCACCACGGCGATGCCATCCTCTTTCTGGATCGTGCGGATCAGCGCCAGAATCTGCGCCTGCACGGTCGCATCCAGCGCCGTCGTCGGCTCATCCGCGATCAGGACGCGGGGCCGAGCTGCCAAGGCCAGTGCGATCATCGCGCGTTGCAGCATGCCGCCCGAAAGTTCGTGCGGATAGCGGTCATACCGGTCCTCGGGGTCGGGGATGCCCGAGCGGGCGAGCAGCGACACCGCGTCTTTGCGCGCGTCCTCAGCCGACAGTCCCGCATATTTCTGCGCTTGCCGCGCGAGTTGGGGGCCGATCTTCAGCAGTGGGTTCAGGGCACTCATCGGGTCTTGAAAGATCACGCCAAAGAAGCCACCGCGCAGGGCGGAGAGTTCCTTTGGCGACAGAGTCAGGATATCGCGACCGTCCGCCCGCGCAGTGCCGCGCAGATCAACCGCCACGCCTTCGGGCATCAGGCCCAAAGGCCCCAGCGTCATCACCGTCTTGCCCGACCCGCTTTCACCCACGATGGCGACGGTTTCACCGGGGGAGACGTGAAAGGATGCGCCGTCCACCGCCCGTACCGAAACCGTCGGCGTGTAAAGGTCGATTACCAGATTTTCGACGGCGTAGACGGGAACATTCATACTTTGACCTCCGTCGCCGCCCGCGCGGTTTCCTCAGCCGCCCGCGCCGCTTTCTTGCGCCGCAGCAGCCCGCCCCGCACCGCCTTCGGCACCTTCTGCAACGCAAACGCCTCGCCGAGCAGGTTGAAGCTGACGACAACGGCGGTCAGGGCCAGACCGGGGATGATGACAAGCGCCGGGTTATCCTCGATATAGCTCATCCCGTCGACCAGCATCTGGCCCCATTCCGGGGTAGGGGGGGCGACGCCAAGACCAAGGAAGGACAGCGTGGCAATCGCCAACACCAAGGCTCCGGCATCGGCGCTGGCATAGACCACCACCAGCCCCAGCACATGCGGCAGGATATGCCTGGTGAAAATCCACATATGCGACGCGCCCAGCACCCGCGCCGCCTCGATATAGGGTTGCTGCAACTCGGCCACCACGACGGCCCGGCTCATCCGCGCATAGTTCGCCCACCAGGCCAGGGTCAGCGCGATGATCATCTTCCAGTAATCGCTCATCCAGGACCACGCCTCGCCGGAAAACACCCCGATCAGCGCCAGCGCGATGATCAGGCTGGGCAGGGCAAGGGCGATGTCGATGATCGAGATCAGCACCAGTTCGGTGCGCCCGCCGACATAGCCCGCGAAGGACCCGATGATGACGCCGATGATCAGCGCTGCCAGCAGTACGACGACCATCG
>JANNBG010000083.1:0-6260 GCA_031385205.1 Rhodobacterales bacterium | reverse complement strand
CAACAGTACTACCTGCACAACTTTCTGGTCAGCCAGCCCGACCTGAATTTCCATTGCGACGCGGTGCAGGAGGCGCTGCTGGATGTGGCGCGGTTTTGGCTGAAACGCGGGGTGGATGGGTTCCGGCTGGATACCATCAACTTTTACATCGCGGATAAATACCTGCGCGATAACCCCCCGTTGCCACCGGAATTGCGCAACAACTCAATCGCACCGACGGTGAACCCGTATAATCATCAATTGCATCTGTTTGATAAGAACCAACCGGAAAACCTTGAATTCCTGCGTAAATTCCGCGCCGTACTGACCCCCTATAACGCCGCTGCGGTGGGCGAAGTGGGCGATGCGCAGCGGGGCCTGGAGATCATGGCGGAGTATACATCGGGCGGTGACAAGGTGCAGATGTGCTATCCGTTTGAAATGCTGCAACCCACGCGGCTGACGGCGCAGTCACTGGTCGATACCTTTGCACGCATGAACGCGGTGGCACCCGATGCGTGGCCCTGCTGGGCCTATAGCAACCATGATGTGATCCGGCATGTCACGCGCTGGGGCTTAAATGACGCCGCTGCAAAGGTTTACACGACGATGCTGATGTGCCTGCGCGGGTCTGTCTGCCTGTATCAGGGCGAGGAATTGGGTCTGCCTGAGGCGGAGATTGCCTTTGAAGATCTGCAAGACCCCTATGGCATTCAGTTTTGGCCCGAATTCAAGGGTCGTGATGGCTGCCGTACACCGATGCCCTGGGTCACGGATAACGCAAATGCGGGGTTTTCGGACGGCAAACCATGGCTGCCGGTGGTGACACCGCATCTGCAGCGGTCTGTTGCGGCCGAGGACAAGGCGGCGGGGTCGATGCTGAACCATTACCGCGCTGCATTGGCGTTTCGGCGCGCCCATGCCACGCTGGCCACGGGCAAGATGACACAAACCGCCGCGACGGGTGCGGTGGCACATTTCATCCGGCACGGCGACGAGACGATGTTCTGCGCCTTTAACCTGTCGGAGGAGGAGGCTGTGGTCAGCCTGCCGGCAGGCACATGGGTGCCGATTGCACCGGAATTGGGCAGTGTTGCCGCCATCGGAGGCACGGTGACGTTGCCTGCATGGGGTGTGGCACTGGCGAAAAAGACATAAGGGGAGGAAGACCAAATGGCCGATCTTTTGTTGAAGGGCGTCGAGAAAGCCTATGGCGAGGTCAAGGTGTTGAAGAACATCGACCTCGACATCAAAACGGGCGAGTTGATTGTGTTCGTGGGGCCATCGGGGTGCGGAAAGTCCACGCTGTTGCGGATGATTGCCGGGCTGGAACGCATCACCGGCGGTGATTTCAGCATTGACGGCGTGCGGATGAATGACATCCCCCCTGCACAGCGCGGCATTGCGATGGTGTTCCAGTCCTATGCTTTGTATCCGCACATGACGGTACGCGATAACATGTCTTTCGCGCTGAAAATTGCCAAGAAATCGCCTGAAGAAATCAAGGCGGCGGTGGATAAGGCGGCGCGTATCCTGCAACTGACGCCGTATCTGGACCGTCTGCCCAAGGCGCTGTCAGGTGGGCAACGCCAACGGGTGGCGATTGGGCGCAGCATTGTGCGCGACCCGAAGGTGTATCTGTTTGACGAACCACTGTCGAACCTTGACGCGGCGCTGCGGGTGGCAACACGGATCGAGATTGCACAACTGAAAGAGGCGATGCCGAAGTCGACGATGATCTATGTGACGCATGATCAGGTCGAGGCGATGACGCTGGCATCCCGCATTGTAGTGCTGGCCGGGGGCGGGATTTCGCAGGTTGGCGCGCCTTTGACGCTGTATGAACGGCCAGAGAATGAATTTGTGGCGCAGTTCATCGGCAGCCCTTCGATGAACATTCTGCCGGGTGAAGTGGCGGAAACCGGGGCGGTGACCACGATCAAGCTGGCCAATGGCGGGACGGCGCGGTCGAATGTGCCGACGCAGGCCAGTGACAAGGGCCTGAAGGTGAATATCGGTGTGCGGCCAGAAGACATGGTCGCAACGGATGGCGAAAACCTGTTTACGGGCGAGGTGGAGATTTGCGAGGCCTTGGGTGAGGTGACGCTGCTCTATTTCAAGAAAGTCGCTGATGCGCCGTCTGTGGTGGCAAAGCTGCCGGGCATCCATTCGGACCTGCGGCACAAGACGGTCAAACTGACGGCGGACGCGGCCAAGGTGCATGTGTTCGCCAATGGGAAATCGCTGCTTTACAGGTAAATCGCCGCCAAAAAGATCAGGCTGAACGCCCCCGCAACCAATGCTGGCACCCAAAGGGTCAGTCTGGGGGCGGGGGCTTTTTGTTGCTTTAGCATGGGGCTTTATCGGTGGTTAAGGTTTCCATGGTCTTAATGGGGGCATGGATTGGGACGAGTCATGCGCCTTTCAACAAAGCACGCCTTATGCTGTGGCGGCTGCGGCCTGTGGTGCGCGCATCGGGCGGGGCGTATTTGACGGGGTGCAGGTGCAATGGCTGGACCGGCGCGGGCTGCGACTGATGTCACGGTCGGATGCGCCGGGGTGCGTGTTGCGGCGGTTGGCGCGGCATGCAGGGGTCACGGTGGCGACGGGCAAGGCGCAAGGCTTTGGGCTGGTGCCTGTGGTGACGGACAGGTTTGTGGCGCTGTGGGATTTGGCGGCGGCGCCTGCGGATTTGCGCGCAGGGATGGACGCGAAATGGCGCGGGCATTTGACGAAAGCGGAAAAGGATGTGCGGGTGCGGGCGGGGGGCAAGGCGTGCCTTGCGGCATTGCTAGCGCATGAAGGTGCGCAGCGGTCTGCGCGTGGCTATCGCGCCTTGCCTGCGGCATTCGCGCTGGCCTTGCCGGGCGAAAGCCTGCGGTTGTGGGAATGGCGGCATGCGGGGGCAATGCAGGCGGCGATGTGCTTTGTGCGGCACGGGGACCGTGCCACCTATCACATCAGTTGGGCGTCGGACGTGGCGCGCACACGGGCCGTGCATCAGGTGATGCTGTGGCAGGCGGCCTGTGCCTTGCGCAATGAGGGGGTGCGCTGGCTCGATCTGGGGGATGTGAATACGGATGCGGCACCGGGGCTCGCGCGGTTCAAGCTGGGCACCGGGGCGGGGTTGGTATCTGTGGGGAAAACCGCATGGGTATTGCCGGGGTAGTTCACCCGCCCGTATGGCTCATATGCCGGGTCATGGTGCCGGCCACGACCTGCCGGGAATAGTCGAAATCGTGGCCGCGTGGTTTGCGCGCGATGGCCGCCCTGATCGCATCTGTCAGCACCGCGTTATCCGCGCTGGCGCGCAAGGGTGTGCGCAGATCGGCCATGTCTTCTTGCCCCAGGCACATGTACAATTCGCCCGTGCAGGTCAGGCGCACGCGGTTGCAGCTTTCGCAGAAGTTATGTGTCAAGGGCGTGATGAATCCGATCTTTTGGCCGGTATCGAGCCGCACATAGCGGGCCGGGCCGCCCGTGCGTTCGGCCAAATCCGTCACGGTAAAGCGGTCCGCCAGCCGTGCGCGCAGGTCTTTGAGCGACCAGTATTGATCGAGGCGGTCTTCATTGCCCAGATCGCCCATCGGCATGACCTCGATAAAGGTCAGATCATGGCCCTGACCGCTGCACCAATCGACCAGCGTGAACAGCTCATCCTCATTAAAGCCCTTCAACGCGACCGCGTTGATCTTGACCTTTAACCCCACCGCCGTTGCTGCCTTGATGCCATCCAGCACCTGTGCCAACCGCCCCCACCGCGTGATGTCGGCGAATTTCTGCACGTCCAGCGTATCCAGTGACACATTGATGCGCCGCACGCCGCAATCGGCCAGTTCGGCGGCGTATTTCGCAAGTTGGCTGCCATTGGTGGTCAATGTCAGCTCATGCAGGGCACCCGATACCAGATGCCGCTGCATGGCGCGGAAAAAGGTCATGATGCCGCGCCGCACAAGGGGTTCGCCGCCGGTGATGCGCAGCTTTTGCACGCCCATGCCGACAAAGGTGGAACAGAGGCGATCCAACTCCTCCAGAGACAACAGGTCTGCCTTGGGCAGAAATGTCATGTTTTCCGACATGCAATACACACAACGAAAATCGCAGCGGTCGGTGACGGACACGCGCAGGTAATCAATCGTGCGGGCGAAGGGGTCTATGAGAGGGATCATCCCACCAGCCTAGGCTTCGGCACGCATCGCCGCAAGCCGCAACAGATGAGTTGCAGGACGCGGTTTGCCCGTCTATCCTTCACATATGCGTATCATCGTCCTTGTATCCATCGCCCTGCTGCCCTTGTCTGGCTGTGGCATGTTCAACCGCCTGACGGCCCCTGCCGTGGCAGCCCCACCCCCGGTTGCGGCGGCGGAACCCTTGACGGCCATCGCCCCCATTGCGGCAGGTGCGGCGACGGCCGATGCGCTGGACCAGTCAACCCCGGAACAGGTGGCGGCGGCAACGGCCCCAGTGGCAGGGGGGGAACGTGAATTGGGCCGCGTCGTGGTGGCTTTGGGCAGCCCGGCAGAGCAGGGGTTCTGGATCAAGACGCCACTGGCCGTTGTGGCAGGCAAAGGGCGCGTGGTGACGGCAGATGGCAAATCGGTAAATGTGGATTTACAGCCCGGATCGGGTGGGGCGCTATTGTCGCTTGCGGCATTCCGGGCGCTGGGGTTGGGGTTGACGGATTTGCCAGAGGTGACGGTGTTTGCCAACTAAAGGCTGGGGCTCTGCCCCAGACCCCGAGATAGTTAAGAACAGAGGAAGCCTAAAGGTACTTTGCCGATTCCTTACGCGCGAATGACTTTAATCCTTCGCCATGCGCCGCAAGCCAGGCCTGCACGCGCGATGCATCATGTTTTGAGAGATCCCGCAACCACCACGCAATTGCCTTCTGGATGAACCAGTCGCGGTCTGGTGACAGTGTCACGCACCAGCCCAGCACACGGTTGCGGATGGCATGATCCTGCGGCGTGGGGTGGTTTTGTTTGGTCCATGGCAGGGTCATCACAAGGGTCGCGCGGCGCACCCACATGTTTTCATGCGTCAGCCATGCCTCGACTGTGTCAATCCGCGCAGGGTCTGCCACCAAGCGCTTTTCGCCTGCCTTGCAAACATGGTCTGCGATGGCCCATGCATCGAATTGCGGCACCCAAGACGCGATCAGCCCCCACATCGCCGCGTCAGGTTTCACCCGCGCCTGCGTCAGCAGTTTGGCGGCACAAACGCGCGCTTCGTGGATGTTGGTGTCCCACAGGTCTGACGCGAGCTGGACGCGGTCGTCCAGCGAGGCTTGGGCGCGCCATGCGGCGATCAGGGGTTCCTGCTGCGGAATGGGGATGCCCAGATAGATGCGGTCCGCTTTGTGATAGGCGGCCACCGTCACGGCATTGATGGGGTCGGCAAGGGCGTGGAGCTGGGCAAGGGCCGCGTCGATCATTCCACCGTCACCGATTTCGCCAGATTGCGGGGCTGGTCCACATCGGTGCCCTTGGCAATGGCCGTGTGATAGGCCAGCAATTGTGCGGGCACGGCATAGAGGATCGGCGCAAAGATGGGCGAGACATCGGGCATGGTGATGCTGCGCCAGACGCCGGTGCCTGCTTCGGCCACGCCCTGTGCATCGCTGATAAGCAGCACCTTGCCATGGCGGGCCATGACTTCCTGCATATTCGACACGGTCTTGTCGAACAGGTGGTCGCGCGGGGCGAGGACGATGACGGGAACATCTTCGTCAATCAAGGCAATGGGGCCATGCTTCAGTTCACCCGATGCATAACCTTCGGCATGGATGTAGCTGATTTCTTTCAGTTTCAGCGCACCCTCAAGGGCCATGGGGAACATCGCACCACGGCCGAGAAACAGCACATCCTGCGCGCGTGACAGATCGTCCGCGATGGCGGCAATGGGTTTGGACAGGCCCAGCGTGTGGTTCATCAGTCCGGGAATGGCGCGCAAATCGGACAGGTGTTTGGCCAGTTGGGTGGCGTCAATGCGGCCTTTGTCGACGGCGGCTTTCAGGGCCAACAAGGCGAGGACGGTCAACTGGCAGGTAAAGGCCTTGGTGCTGGCCACGCCAACCTCGATACCCGCAAGGATGGGCAGGGACAGGTCAGATTCGCGCGCGATACTGGAGGTGGGTACGTTGACGACGGAAACGACCTTGGCCACCTTATCCTTTGTATACCGCAAAGCCGCGAGGGTATCGGCGGTTTCGCCCGACTGGCTGACGAAAATAGCCCATGAGGTTGGTGATAGCGGTGGTTCGCGGTAGCGGAATTCAGAGG